>JAPOLY010000027.1 GCA_029976805.1 bacterium | reverse complement strand
GGGTGACTTCATTGACGAGTGAAAGAAATCCGGGGAAATCCTCGCTGGCAAAATCGGTCGACAGAAAGCGACTGAGTCTTTCCACCTGGTAGTCGTCCCACTGGCTGAGTGCGGCAAGTCGAACATGGGGGGAATCGCCGTGGTCCCTGAGGATCGAGAAGAGACCTGTGAGGGCAATTTCATTTTCCTTCATGGCGGAAAGAGCGATGACCCGATGCATCGTGTCGATCCGAGATTCACCTCTCTGTGGTGTGATCAGGGCTGGTATACAGTTTTGCCAGTCAGAATCGGGAGTGGTCAGCTCAGCCAATACCTGACAGCCGATACGCCGTAAATCAGGGCTGGAGGAAGACAGCACTGTGTTGAGATCTGCACTGTTCAACTGGCCCAAGCCTGCAAGTGTTCGCAGCGAATGGACTCTCCCTGCCAGAAAGGCCTCTTCATCTCCCAGTACCGGTTTCAAAAGAGGAACAATGGCGGGTGAAGCGGATTCGACCAACAGGCGTTGAGCGGTATCCCGAATCCAGCCATTCGAATCACTGAGAGCGGTAACCTGACCTTCGATGCTCTGAAGATTGGAGAGGTCGGTCACGGTATCGGCTGGAGAGGAATCGTTTTTCTCGGGGACAATCCGCCAGATTCTTCCGAGTCCGACCGGTTCAGCCAGACCTCTTTCCTCGATCTGTTTGCGCAGATAACTGGTGACGAACTGACGGTGTTGAATGATGCCCCGGTACATGTCGATGATGTAGAGGTGCCCGTCCGGTCCGAGCTTTGCATCGACGGGGCGAAATCTTTCATCGGTACTGGCCAGAAAAGCCTGTTGACCATATTCCGGATGCTCCCAAACCATCTGTCGCCCTTGAAGCTCGGTACCGTTTTCCTGCACTTCGAAGGCTGCGACGAGATTCCCCGCTGCTTCGGGAACAAAAGCCCTGCCATTCCAATCGGGTCCCCAACGGTCACTGCGAAGGATGGCAACACCGGAAGCTGCGGTGTTTCTTTTCAATCGACCGTCTGCCCGCAGCATGGGGCTCTGATAACCCCGGTTGATTCCCGGATTGATCCGTACCGGCCAGGTGGATGGATCGGGGATTACGGTTCGCCCGGCCCTTGCAGGCTGTCCGATCGTCTTGCCACACCAGGGGTTCGCCAGAAGCAGCTCAGTTGGTAATGGATCGGCGAGGATCCATGTCGAGTTGTGGTTGTAGTGTAACCGGCCGAGATCGTCCTGAACGATTCCCCACTGCCCCCGAAATGCTGTGGGTGCGTCGATCAGGTGCGGCTTTCCCTCCACCAGATCGAAGCGGAATTTTCGACTGCTCTTCGAATTGTAAATCCAGTTGTCGAGTGCCCTGACAAGACCATTATCGGTGTGTTCGACATGATCGGGGTCGTCGGTTCCATAGTGACTGACCCTCGTCCTTCGATCGCAGCGATAGTCCCCGTCGAAGTCCTGGCAGTACCAGAGATTTGGAGGTTCCCCGATCAGGACGCCTCCTTCGACGATACTGATCGCCCGTGGATTGATGAGGCGGTCGAGGAATGTGTGACGGGTTTCATAGAAACCATCCCCATTCAGATCCTCCAGCACCCCGATTTGTCCAACCGGGTCAGTTTCACCATTGCCATCCACATCGGGCATGTAAGAACGCATCTCGACGACCCAAAGCCGACCATCTTCATCCCATGCCATGGCAACAGGATCGACGACGGAAGGTTCGCTGGCCGCCAACTCAATGCGGAATCCAGGAGCGATTTGAAAGGAAGCCAGAGCTTCCTCCGGTGAGAGTACGGGAGCTTCCGGTACGTTCCACCGGCGCCAGTTCTCCTGCTGGACTTCCCCTTTTCTGTCTCCGTTTTGCCCTTCTCCGGTATTTGGAAAAGCCCAGATTAGCAAGAGGATCAACCACCACAGGCCAAACCTTGTGGGAGCTGGAGAGAAAGCTGGGCAGTGATTCATGAGGGGTCGTCTTCGTTTCGTTGTTTACCGGTCAACTTGCGGAATCCATGCTGGAGAATGAAGAGCGGGCCCACCAACAGAAAGCGGGGATCTTTCATGAAGGAGGGTCGGTTGCCTTCGATTCCATGTCCGATGAACTGAAGAATCCATCCACCGATGAAGAGTCCCAGGCCCCATTGCCAATTGAAGAAAACCACCACCAGGGATGCCACGATGGCCGGAATCCCGATGATATGCGTGGCATGATTCATGGGGTGTTTGTGATCAGCATGGTAGCGGTCTATCCAGCGTTGCACTGCTCCGGAGTCCTCGGAAGGGATCTGAGCTGAGTCTTGATCAGGTCTATCAGGGTGCATGGTTCCTCCGTGTATATTCTCCATCGAATTCGGCTCCGGTTCCATTCCCACTTTTGACGGGAAAATCAGTGGTGACTCCGGAAAGTGTGAATCAGGGAGCCTTGCCTCCGCTCCCGCGGGAGTCGATGCTGTGCATGGCGGCTGATCTGAATCACCTCGTCTTGAATGAGATTCAGAGGCATTGCTCCAGGGAGGAATCTTGACCAAAGAGTATTTTGCGGGACTCGATCTGGGTGGAACTCAAATCAAGGTTGGTCTATGTACCCCTGATGGGGATGAAATCTGGTCTGATCGTTTTCCCAGCAATGCATCGATGGGGCAGGAAGCAATACTCAAGGCCCTTGAAGATGCCGGGAATATCGCTTTCGAGGAGGCCCGTAAAAACTCTGGAGAAGTCGGTGCTCTCGGTTTGGGGACACCCGGAGTGGTCGACCCGGACAAGGGTACGATTCGCTTTCCTGTTGCCAACCTTGGGGGGTGGCATGGCACCGACATCGTCGGGTTTTTCCATGAGAAATTTGGCGTTCCATCGGTGGTAGAGAACGACGCCAATGCGGCTGCATGGGGAGAGTATCGTTCGGGAGCAGGTAAAGGAGCACGCAATCTTCTCGCTGCCACAGTCGGTACTGGAATCGGCGGTGGGGCAGTGATTGAGGGTGAATTGCTCAAGGGGGCCGTGGGTGGTGCGATGGAGTTGGGACACATCACCTGGGAACCGAATGGGCGTGCCTGCAACTGCGGATTGATCGGGTGCATGGAGGCATACTCCGGGGGCTGGGGAATGGCGAAGGAGTGGGGGAGAAGGCTCGGTAACACTGAGGTCCCCGGTGTTTCTGATCTGGTTCAGGCAGGTTTGTCGGACGACTCTTTGGCCAATGAAGTTCTGGATGAAGGAGCACGAATTCTCGGAGCCGGAATGATGAGCGCCGTTCACCTTCTCAATCCCGATGTCATCGTGATTGGTGGAGGGATTATCGATGCTCGTCCACGACATCTGGAATTGATTGAGGAGTCTCTGAGAAGTCATTTGTTGCCCAAGGCCTTGGCAGACCTGACGGTCGTCAAGGCGAAGCAGGGGAATCGGGCGGGCTGGATCGGTGCCGCTCTGAGAGCGGCTCATCTGATACAGACTGACGACTTGAAGAAGAGTGGTGGAGGAAATTCGTGAGCAATCCGGAAGAATCTGAAACGACAGTGGTCCTCAGGAATGGTGAGTTGGTTCTCCCGGACCGGATTGTCCACGGTGATTTGCTACTCGAAGGAGCGGTGATCCGAAAGTTGGCACCCGCCGGTACCGCAACCGGTGATGAGATTTGGGACTTGGGTGGGAGAAAAGTGACACCCGGTTGGGTCGATCCCCATATTCATGGATTTGGCGGGGTCGACTTTAACGCTGCTGATCCAGAAACACTCGCCGACAGTGTCGAAAAGCTCGCCGCTTTGGGAGTGACTACCGTTTACCCCACCATCGTTCCGGGCCCTGAAGAAGAGTTGAAAGAAATCCTCTCAACGGTGGCCAGAGCAGCGGAGCTCAGCCCCTCCATCCTCGGGATTCATCTCGAGGGGCCATTTCTGTCACCGGGAAGACGGGGTGCTTTGCCTGAATCGGGAGTTCTGGAATGGGATGATGACTTGATGAATCGTCTTCTGGAAGCAGCAGGAGGCAGGCTCAGGCTGATGACTTTCGCACCTGAGAGGGTACCTCTCTCTTCCCAGAAGAAATTCTCGATGGTTGGGGTCAAGGGTTCTATTGGACATACCTGTGCCTCTGCAGCTGAAACTAAGGCAGCGATCGATGCCGGTGCCCGTCGTTGCACTCATCTTTGTAATGCCATGCCACCTCTTCACCACCGTGATCCCGGACCAGTAGGTGCGATCCTTCTCGATGATCGGGTTCGCTGTGAAGTGATTCTGGATGGTCACCACTTGTCCGATGATCTGGTTCGCCTCGCCCTGAAAATGAAAGGGCCGAATGGATTGATTGCGGTCAGTGATGCGATGCCGCTAGCGGGCATGGGAGTTTCCTCAGGAGTCTTCTGTGGACAGGAAGTCTGCTCTGACGGAGAGCGGGCAACCCTTTCTGACGGCACATTGGCCGGTAGCGTCACCCTGCTTCCAGAGGCATTATCGAGAACGGCTCAAGCACTCGGTTGGGATCAGGTCAGCCTGCAGAACATGGGATCACTGAATGCTGCAGAGGACCTGGGCTTGCCACGCAGGGGAAGCCTGCGATCCGATTACCGGGCGGATCTTGTGATCCACGGAGAATCGGGAATTGAGGCGGTCATGCGGGGCGGACTTTCTGTGGAAGACGCTGAAGGCCCCCGACTGCCAGCAACGATTGAACAGGTTCGATAAGAGTGGAGAAGAGGCACGATGACTCCCCATGAAATTCAGGAACTGCTGGGGCGTATTGCACCCCGGGGAACCTGGTGTTCACTTCGCTGGGTAGAGACCCACAGTGAAAACCTCACCGTCCGTGATGAAATGCTGTTGCCACCTTCATCGACCTCAGACAGAGGAGCGATGATTACCGTTGTCACCGGAGAAGGGCAGGGTATTGCTGCCACCAGTGATTTGTCAGTCGGTGGCCTCTATCAGGCAGCAAGGGTGGCACTCGATTGGGCCCAGGCGGTCTCCGATCGTGGAGTGGTCGATTTCTCAAAAGCTCCCAGACCGATGAAGTCGGGAAATTGGAGCCACCCGGTGACACAGTCCTGGGATGAAGCTTCACCTGCTGATTTGGTCGACCGATTGAAATCGATTTGCCAATCGATGGGGGGAGATGAGCGCATCGTTCAGCGGGTGGTCAGTCTTGCCCGGTCGAAAACAGAAACGACCCTGGTCACAACGGATGGTGTCACGATTCAGCAGTCCCATGATCGGCTGATTCCATGGATGCAGGCCCTCGCCTCAGACGGTTCAGATGTCCAATCCAAAAGCAATGGTGGGCGTAGCGATGCCCAACTGGGAGGTCTGGAGATTCTCGATCAGATCGGTTTTGACCAAATGGGTTCTTCCTTGCGGGAAGACGCCATCGAAACCCTGTTGGCTCCCGTCTGTCCCAATGGCGTGATGGATGCTGTCATCGGGCCCGCGCAGATGGTTTTGCAGGTGCATGAATCGATCGGTCATGCTCTGGAGTTGGACCGTATCCTCGGTGATGAGAGAAACTATGCCGGCACGAGTTTCGTCAAGGATTCAGATCTTGGATCACTCCGCTGGGGACCAGAGATCCTCGATGTGGTGATCGACCCCGGAGTTGAGGGAGAAGTTTGCAGTACCGGTTTTGACGACGAGGGCCTTGAAGCTGAAAAGGTCAGCCTGATTGACAAGGGACTGCTCGTCCGGGGAATCGGCGGATCATTGAGCGCGCAAAGAATGGAGAATCCTGATGCCGCGATGGCGGTAACCCGGGCTTGTTCATGGAATCGTCCACCCATCGACCGTATGGCTAATCTGAATGTGGAGCCGGGAGAGACGCCCATGACTGATCTGATCGGCGGGATTGAAAAGGGAATTTGGCTCGACGTCAATTCTTCATGGTCTATCGATGACCGACGCTGGAAGTTCCAGTTTGGAGTCGAAGACGCTCGCTTGATTGAAGATGGCGAGTTGACCACGCGGGTCAAGGATGCGGGCTATCGAAGCACGACTATCCCGTTCTGGAATTCCCTGGATGCGGTTGGAGACCGCGAGACCTGGCAGGTCCGCGGCACTCCCAATTGCGGCAAAGGTGAACCGAATCAGATGGTGTTCGTTGGTCACGCCATGCCTGCCTGCCGATTCAGGGGACTCGAAGTGTTCGGAAGGGAGGGGTAATGCAATCCTGGTTTTATGATCTTGCCGATTATTCGGAAACATTGCTGACTGCCGGTGAGGAGATCACCCTTTCCCTGGCTGCTGAGAAGACCGGTTTCTCCCGGATTTCTGCAGGCAAGGTTCGTCAGGCCGGCTCCATCGAACAGCGAATGGTTGAGGTTGCTCTTCGCTCCAGTGGGCGAGAGTCACGGATGAATCTCATGTTGTCAGGGAACATGGAGAGTGATCGGGCCCCCATCAGACAGGCCATCGATCGACTTTCCGCAACCTTGAAAACGATACCGGAGGATCCTCACCTTCCTCCGCTTCCTGATTCGGGAAGTGGAGAGGTTCGCTCAGAGGGAAGATTGCCACGGAAATCGGAATTGATCGAATCTCTGGCGGGTGAAATCTCCGGGGCAGATTCCTGCGGAATCGCCATGACCGGAGTGATCTTCAGAGGTGTGGCCACCTCGAATGCGGTCAGGCGTTGGTACGAGTCGCCATTGACCGTGATTGATGGATCGATGCATTTGTGTGAGTCGCCCGGAGCGTCCAAATGGGGTTGGGCCGGTGTGGACTGGCACAGGGATGAGGTACTGACCCGCAGGGGTCGTGCAGAGCAAACTCTCGAACTTCTCTCGCGCCCTCTCGATACTCCCGAAGCGGGAGAATACCGTACGTGGTTGGAGCCTGCTGCTTTGCGGGATCTGTTCGGACCTCTCCTCTGGAATGGAGCATTTTCTGCCCGGGCCATCGAAAAGGGTTCGAGCCCCTTTGCCCCGCTCTTCTCAGGAAGTGCCCTGGATTCCAGGGTGCACATTTCGGAGAGACCCCTTGCGGTGGGGGCTCCAGACTTTGGCGCGCACGGTTTCATCCTGCCCAAGGAGATTCCCCTGATCGCTTCAGGGAAAGGTGTAGAGCGACTGACCAGCCCGAGAACCGCCATGGAGTTCCAACTTGATACCAATGGTGCAAGTGGTGCTGAAACTCCATCAGCCCTGGCGATTCAGGCGGGGGAAATGGATCCTGCAACCGCATGCGAGAGAGTGGGAGATGGTCTTTGGCTCTCCCATGTTCATTATTGCAATATGGCTGCGAGAGATGGTGCCAGGGTCACTGGAGTGACCCGCTGGATCGCTTTGAGAGTTCGCGATGGAAAACCGGTCGCACCCGTGGGAACAGTCCGCATCGACGACTCTGTCATCCGTCTGTTGGGTGAAGGGTTACTGGAACTCGGATCAGAGGTCGAGACGATTCCTGACAATCACACCTATGGCAGTCGCCACCCCAGAGGAGCGGCTCTGCCAGGGATTCTCGTCGAAGGACTCAGGGTCGTCGCCTGACTTTCATTCCGGAATGAATTCAGATCCGGAATGAATCGTTGATTCCCTGAAGCACTCCTGCGGCGGGTCTCAGGTCACCTTGCTCCTGACGAACCAGTGGTTCTCTGGAGAGACCGCTGACCTCCGCCAGTGAAGGTTGTTCAGTATCCACATGGATCAATCCGGTGAGAATTTCACCCCGATCCCTGGTCTCCTGAAGCATGCTTCTAGCAGAACTGATCTCTGCCGGATTGTGATCTTTTTCCAGCTTTCTCAAAACGAGTTTGGATCCGTCATGGAGGATGACCTCCTGAAGTTCACCATCTTCATATTCGATGTCGATCTGTTCCTTGGGAGCAATGAAGAATGGATCGTGGTAAGTGACTCCGTGCTCTTTTTGATGGGTGTATGACTTGGTCGAGCCTTCGTGGTTGTTGAAGGTTACACAAGGTGAGATGACGTCGATGAAAGCCAATCCTTCAAATGAGAATGCTGCTTTCAGAATCGGCACCAATTGTTTTTTGTCGCCACTGAATGACCGGGCTACAAAGGGTGCTCCCAACTCAAGAGCCAAACCGCAGAGGTCGATGGATTCCTCTCGCGGAAACTTGCCGCGCTTGGAAGGACTTAGGCGATCCGCGGTCGCTGAGAACTGTCCCTTGGTCAGACCATAGACACCATTGTTCTCCACGATGTAGACCATTTTGGGATTGCGGCGAATCATGTGAACAAACTGCCCCATACCGATACTTGCAGAATCTCCATCACCGCTAACGCCGATGGGGTTCATATCCAGATTGGCGAGGTGAGCTCCGGTGGCAAAACTGGGCATTCGGCCATGAGTCGAATTCAAGCCCATCGATTGTCCAAGGAAGTACGCCGGAGTTTTGGAACTACAGCCGATTCCACTCATTTTGATGACGCTGCGACCATCGACACCCAGGTCGTAGCATGCCTGGATGATCGCTTCCGAGATGCGATCATGACCGCAGCCCTTGCACATCGTTGAGGCGCCAGCTTTGTAGTCCGCTTTGGACAATCCCAATTGATTGACTGCGGGTGCTTTTTCTTCGCTCATCGTGCCTCCACTTCAGAAGCGCTCTGCAGTGCTTCTCGAACAAAGTTGGCTGAGAGGGGTAGTCCTCCGTAATAGGTTTTGGAAACGATGCGTCCCGCGAGTTGCGGGTACTCCATCGACAACAGCTGAGCCATTTGGCCCTGTTGATTCTGCTCGATCACCATGACGGACTCATGATTTTCGAGGAATTCTCCGACCTGTTGGTGGAAGGGAAAACTACGGACGCGGAGATAGTCAGGAGTCGATTCCATGTCCGCAAGTGCTTCTTCCACGGCCCAATCTGTCGTTCCAAATGCGATCAACCCCATGCCTCCCTGGCCCGGTTTGAGAATCGGTTCGGGAAGGTCCACCACCATGCCGGAGATCTTCCGGGCGAGGCGGTCGAGATTGCGGGAGTAGACTTCGGGCGATTCGCTGTAGTTGGCGTCTTCGTCATGACCGGAGCCACGGGTGAGGTGGGCGGCATCGGGGTGGAGAGTCACACCCGGAATGGTGCGATAGGGAATACCGTCGCCGTCGACATCCCTGTAGCGGCCCCAATTTTCAAGTCTGGCAATCACCTCGTCAGAAGCGATTTTTCCACGATCAAAATCTGCAGAAGGCTCTTCGAGGGGATCGCAGATCCAGTTGTTCATTCCCAAATCGAGATCGGACATGAAGACGACAGGAGTCTGGTATTTTTCTGCGAGGTCATATGCCTGACAGGACATGGTGAAAGCTTCTCCCGGATTTGCCGGCAACAACATCGGGAAGCGGGTATCGCCGTGGGAATGGAAAGCCACCTGTAACATGTCGCTCTGTTGTGTTCGGGTGGGAAGTCCGGTGGACGGTCCCACACGCTGGACGTCGTATATGACGGTGGGGATTTCAGTGAAGTAACCCAAACCGAGGTTCTCTGCCATCAGTGAAATCCCGGGACCACTGGTAGAAGTCATCGATCGCGCTCCGGCCCAACCGGCGCCCAATGCCATTCCCACCGCAGCCAGTTCGTCTTCTGCCTGAACGACAACAAAGCGATTGGCTCCTTCTGAATCCTTTTCCCGAATTTTCTCGATGTGTTTCTCCAGGTTTTCAGCCAGAGATGAAGCCGGAGTGATCGGATACCAGGCCACAACCGAGACCCCACCCCAGATCGCGCCCAGTGCTGCCGCTTCATTACCATCGACCAGGATTCTGTTCCCAACCTGATCCGCAGATTCGGTGGTGTAGGGATCCTGTTTGGTGAAGTTTTCGCTGGCGTACTCATGGCCGATCATCGCTGCGCTCTCATTGAGATCGACAACTTCAGTTTTTCCCGGGAAGACCGTCTCCAGTGCTTCACGAACAGCCTTGATGGGAATGTCCAGCAACCAGGCAACGACACCCACATAAATCAGATTTTTCAGTCTCGGGCGAAGTTTCGCATTGTCGATCCCCCTTGCCAGCTTATCGAAGGGAACCGGATATCGAACAAATCCCTCGAAGGCACTTTCAGCGGTTTTCCAATCGCTGTTGTCGATGACAACGGTGCCTGGTGCACTCTCCCGCAGATCCTTGCCGATGGTGGCCTGATTGAGGGGGAGCAGGATTTGCCATGATTCGGCCATCGTCTGCCAGCCACCGGGGCTGACCCGGATCTGATACCAGGTGGGCAACCCTGCAATATTCGATGGGAACAGGTTCTTGGCATTGGCAGCGAGTCCCATTCGCAACAACGCACGATGGATCACGATATTGGACGTCTGGCTTCCCGTACCATTCGGGGTCGCGATACGGACTGAAAAGTCGTTCACCACAGGGTTCATCGAGGTCTCCCAACGACATGCTTCTAGCAAAAATCACGGGAGGCCACCGAGGGGATTCCCGTCACGGGTAAAGGATCAGCCCCTGCACGCCCCGAATCAACCCTTCCGCCCCTGCTTTGGATCAGAACACTGGCTGATGGTGTCCTGCTGTGAGAAGTTGAAGCACAGTGGAGACAGAGAGCACCTTTGAAAGCGGGATGATTCTTGGAGTTGGGTCTGATTTTGACGGATCTGGGTGGTGTGATTCCGGGAGTGGCTGACCCCGGGGCTCTGGAGATTGCGACCTGGGCCTTGATCTTCGGCGTCGGAATCGTCGCCGGATACATCAACACCATCGTCGGAGGGGGGACCTTGTTGGTGGTGCCCCTGTTGATCGAGATTGTGGGAATCGATCCCCATATCGCCAATGGCACCAACCGATTGTGTGTCGCTTTTCAGGCGGCGGTGGCTCTGTGGGTGTTGTCCAGAAAATCTCTCTCCTCTGAAACCGGGGAAGAACCGGGGATCCTCAATACGATTCCTGTGACTGTTGCAATTCCTGTGGGTCTTGCCGCCTTTCCGGGTGCCTGGTTGGCAAGCATTCTGCCGACGGATGAGTTGCGTCAGGCTCTGGGCTTGCTGGTCCTGATCGCAGTCAGTTTCTTCATGTTTTCAGGGTCGATCAAAAAAGAATCGCCAGAAGAATCGGACCGTTCACAGAAAACGAATTTTTTGAAGCCGGGGTTATTGATTTCCTCATTGGCTTGCGGGGTATACGGCGGATTTATTGGTGCGGGAATTGGCGCTTTCATCATCCTCATGTTCACCACTTCGGGGGTGGGGATTGAGAAGGCCGTTCGCTGGAAAGTTTTTCTGGTGTGGCTGCTCTCGACGGTCTCGGGATTATATTACCTCTTTATCGGGTATTTTTTGCCGGGGTTGGCCATCCCTTTGTTGCTGGCTTATGCGATTGGCGGTTCGTTGGGCGGATATTCCATTGTCAAGGGCAGCGATAAATGGCTGAAGACAGCGGTGGGAATCGTCAGCGCCTCCCTTGCCCTCTTGATGCTGTTTGGCAATCCGATCATTTGACTGGTTTTTCTCAGCATTCGCTTCTGATTGGCCCATTGTGGACAGATGGATCAGGAGTACTATAGAGAGTTGAGCCAGTTGCGTTATGAGCAACAAGGAAGCTGCTCTGTAACTGATCTAGAATATCTTCTCAACAATCGACTTGTAATCGGACCCCAACTTCTGGAGGCCAAGGATGGCTCGAATACTTTCCTTCCTCATTTTGATCAGTTTTCTGTGCCTGTCTCAGGGTGCCTCATTGGCAGCCAGAGACTTCCTGCGCGGAGATATCAATGAAGATGGAAGTGTCAACATCGCCGACGGTGTGAACATGCTCGACTACATGTTCATCAGTGGATTCACCTACTGTGTGGATGCCCACGACATCGACGATGATGGTCAGGTCAATGTGACTGACGCGATCAACCTTTTTGGCTACCTGTTTACTGGGGGAGGAGCCCCCGCTGCTCCTTTCACCGTTTGTGGACCCGATCCCACTACCGACAATCTGGGTTGCGATAGTTATGCCACCTGTAACGTGGGTGATGCCATTCCGGGATTGGATCCTGCGACCTTCGAGTCGTTTGTTCGCGGCCGCGAACTGACGGCCAAGCAGTTTTCCCCTGAAGAAGGTTTGGGCCCCTTCTACAACGCAGTCAGTTGTTCTTCGTGCCATAGCACTCCAGCTACCGGCGGATCCGCTCCCCTGTACCGCAACTTTTTCTTCGCTGCGGTTGGCCAAATGGGGAGCCAGTCTCCGATCTGGGACCCGCCTGGAGTCCCGAGCATCGTCATGCCCAGTTACACCTACCCTTTTGGACCCAGACCCTCTTTCCCCGATCCCTCTCAGGTTGGCAACCAGCCGGTGACCGTCGCCCAGCGCAATGCTCCACCAGGTTTTGGCGTCGGACTTTTTGAGCAGGTTTCCAATCAGGAGATTGCCTCCCGTGCAGACCCTGCGGACAGTGACGGCGACGGCATCAGTGGTCGTTTCAACACCGATGGTCAAGGGAACATGGGCCGCTTTGGTTACAAGTCTCAGGCCAACTTTCTGGAAGCCTTTTTGCGCGGAGCCATTAACAACCAAATGGGGATCACCACCGATCCTTTCTATGGTTCTTCAGGCATCGTCAGTACAGGCTTCATGCAAGTAGGAGCCTCTTTCGATAATCCTACGACCGACAACGACTCTGTCCCGGATCCCGAAATCTCTGTTGTGGATTTTGGTGATATCGTCATCTTTTCGCAGTTTGTCGCTCCTCCTCCGACCGGAGAAATGGGATCGGAGGAACTGTTGGGTGAGCAGATCTTCTCTGACCTTGGCTGTGTGAAGTGCCACGTTCCAGAGATTCAGTCGAGTTATGGTCCGTTGTCCGCCTATTCGGATCTGTTGCTCCATGACATGGGCCCTGAATTGGCTGACGGTATCTCCATGGGGATGCCACAGTTCAGCCCGATTTCACCGAACACCACGGGCAGTGAGTTCCGGACCCAGCCTCTTTGGGGAGTCAGCCTGCATGGTCCCTGGCTTCATGATGGTCGGGCGGACTCATTGCATGACGCCATCATCCTGCATGGAGGAGAAGCTCAAAGCATTCGGGAAGCCTACGAGGCATTGCCCGCCGCAGAACAAGAAGCGGTGATCCGATTCCTGGAGGCACTGTAATGAAAACCGTACTTACTCCAGCACTGCTCTTTCTTTTCGCTCTCATGCTGATGGTCCCTGCCATGGCGGAGATCATCGATGACGATACCCCCGTTCCTCCCGTGGGAGATTGGGGTGGACCGGATCGTGTGCTCACAGATGTGGAACTGGAGCAGTGGATTCGCGGTCGTAAGGTCTTCGACAAGGATTGGCGCCAGTTTGAAGGCCTGGGAACCCCTGACATGAACGCAGATTCCTGCAGAGCCTGTCATCAACAGCCCGTGATCGGCGGTGGTGGAGCACTCGACACCAACGTTACCCAGTTCGGTAATGACAATGGTGGAGCAGGTCCTTTCACCGCATTGCCCGGAGGATTGGTGGCCAGCAAACTTCGCCGCCCGGACACCCCGGGAAGAGAGGATGCGGATCCGGCAGCGGATCTCTTCGAGCAGAGACAAACCCCTTCCCTTTTGGGAGCAGGGCTGGTCGACAGCATTCCTGACAGTGCAATCCTCGCCAACGAGGATCCCCTCGACAATAACGGCGATGGAGTTCGCGGTGTCGCTCGCATGATCGACACTGGAAGTGGATTGGAAGTGGGTAAGTTTGGCTGGAAAGCACAAATCCCAACCGTTTCCGATTTTGTTCGCGATGCCCTCAGTGGTGAGTTGGGCCTGACCGTCTTCGATGACGGCCGCGGCTTCGGACTCCTGACTGACAGTGACGGGATCGCCGACCCGGAGATGCCCTTTCAGGAATACGAGGATCTGATCTTCTACAATCAGCACCTCGCTGCACCCCCGCGAGCTGGCGGCTCAGTAGCAGAGGGAGAGGCACTCTTTACCTCCATCGGCTGCGCCACTTGTCACATTCCGGAGTTGCCCGGGGTCAACGGTCCTGTGCCGCTTTACTCCGATTTGCTTCTGCACGACATTCATGATGTGGACTTCCGAGGAACCGCAGAGCCGGATGCACCTGTGGGCATGTATCGCACGCCTCCTCTTTGGGGACTGCGCAAGTCCGCTCCCTATCTGCATGACGGTCGGGCCACCACGATTCAGGCCGCCATCGAGCAGCATTTTGATGAGGCTGAAAACTCGCGGCTCAACTACGAAGCACTGACCGCTTCCGAAAGAGAGCAGTTGTTGCTCTTCCTCCAGGATCTGTAGTCTGAACCGTACATCCGCAGATTTCCAAACCGCCCGTGATTCGAGCCTTGCATTCGAATCACGGGCGGTTTTTCATCTGCTGTGACCTGATTGCATTTCTGAAACCGGAGTAAAGACTTGTTGCGTTCGATTCTGACCAGTGTGCTGATTCTGATTCTGTGTTCCTGTGCTGGCCCGCAGGTGGGTATGCCAGATCGAACGCCCTTGTCTGTAGAGGGATATCGGTATCCCTATCAGATTCTTCATCGCCTGAAGGGGGCGGCAAGCCTTCCGTGGTTTCATGACACGACCGGGTGTCCTGTCGATGAAAACCAGGCAACAGAGGTGATCGAAAAAGCCCTCTCCAAATGGAATCTTCCAGGGACGGTCCAATTTGAACCGGCTTCCAACGCCGAAGATGCAATGGTCCAGATTCATTGGCAGCAGAGAGATACGCGTGGATCGGCCAGATTTGGTAACTCAGAATCGGTCCTGGCGCAGGTTGTGAAATCGCCTGAGTTGGACGTGGTGAAGATTGTTCTCAACAGTTCCCTGAGTTGGGATCTTGGAGAAGCTTCGAATCGTCCCCCTGAACCGACGGGAGTGGGCACGAGTCAGCAGCCGCGATTTCCTGATCTTCCACAACCGAACCTGCATTCCGTGATCGTTCACGAGGGGGGGCATGTCCTCGGATTGGGGCACGTCGATCTGGAAGACTCCGTCATGCAGCCATTACAGGGGCACACACTCAGCGACCCTTCAGAGGGAGATTTTGCGGGGATCAGAAGCCTGTATGGAGATGATTCACCGGCAACCGCCGGAGACCTGCAGATACTCTGCTCTCCTCCCTCGGGAGAAGAGTATCTCGCTGCACCTATCATCCGATCCATCGCTCCTGCGGATCGGGTCAGGGTTTATGTCGTGGATCTTGATGGTGATGATCGGGAGGAACTCCTGTTGCTTCAGTCCGCTCAATCGTGGCAACCGGGGACAGGGCTGTTGATCATCGATTTTGATGAACGTTCCCTTTTGAAAAAGACGTTTGGACCTTTGCCTGCAGCCATCGATGGTTCGAGCCTCATCTGTTACGGCAGAACCTCCTCCGGTGACGGAGTCATCGCATTTCCCACCATCGATGACAAATTCAGCGGCATGATTCTTAAAGGTGGACGCTTGCCTGTCAGACCCTGGACTGTCGGAACTCCCTGGGAATCGGTGAAGGGGGGTGGGGGAGATCGTGATGGGGACGGAATCCTGGATCAACCCATCACCGGGCTGGAACCTCTGGGGGCATGTGACCTGGATGGTGATGGTCACAGAGAGCAACTGAAACAGGGAGCCGATCAGTCGAAGAGGGCGTCGACAAACTGATCTGGGTTGAAAGTCTGCAGATCTTCAACCGCTTCCCCGACACCGATATATTTCACCGGAAGCCCCAGTTCTTCCAGAATCGGGAAAACGACTCCTCCACGGGCAGTTCCATCGAGCTTAGTCAGGACCAATCCGGTCACAGGCATCACCTCATTGAAAGCACGTACCTGCTGAATGGCATTTTGACCGGTGGTCGCATCCAGAACCTGAAGGACTTCATGGGGAGCACCCTCCATATTGCGTTCGATGACTCGGCCGATTTTTCCGAGCTGATCCATCAATGGCTTTTCTGTATGGAGTCTGCCTGCGGTGTCGATCATCAGGATATCTGCGTTTTTCTCCTTGGCAGTTTCAACGGCATCGAAAACAACCGAGGCAGGATCTGCACCCTCTTTGCCACGGACCATATCGACACCCAGTCGATCACTCCAGATACCCAACTGATCTGCCGCTGCTGCACGGAAGGTATCACCAGCAGCTAGAACGATGCTCTTTCCCTCGGAGCGCCATTGGTGAGCCAGCTTGGCGATCGAGGTGGTTTTCCCGACACCGTTAACACCGGCCACGACGATGACAGTGATCCCGTCTTCAGACCAGCGGATGGGAGATCCGTCCATCAACTTTTCCCGCAGCTTGGATTTCAGAAAGGGAACGATCTCTTCCGAGTCAAAATCACGATCCTTGTAGGCATTTCTGAGTTCGTCGCAGAGATCCATAGACAAGCCAGGCCCGAAATCGGATTCGATCAAAAGGGTCTCGACCTCTTCGAGAAGGTCATCGTCAAGTTTGCGTCCCATGCCGAAGAGGGAAGTCAGCGCATCGCGGGTCTTTCCCAAGCCTCTGCGCAGGCGCTCAAAAGCTCCGACCTTTTCTTCCTCATCGGGTTTCTCCGATTTTGGCTTCCCGAACAGTCGGTCAAAGATCATGACTCTTCTTTCCTGCTGGCTTGAGTCTCTCGGAGGAGCCGATCGAGGATTCCATTGACGAAAGCGGAGGACTTTTCAGTGGAAAATCTTTTGACGATTTCCAGAGCCTCGTCGATGGCCACTCTTGGAGGAATGTCATCGAGGTATTTCAGCTCCGTTGCAGCAATCCTGAGCGTATTTCGATCGATGACTGCCATCCGATTCAGATTCCAACGCTCACTGGCAGCGTCGACCCATTCGTCAATCTCGAGGGAGTGTTGCCAATAGGTTTCGACCAGGGTCAGGGCAAAGTCTCGAGAATCGGGAAGAGCTCCGAGATCGTCCAGAGTTTCCTCAGCGAGTTCGCGGCTCGATTCATGGCCCTGCTGATCCCATTGATAGAGGCATTGGAGTGCAAGCTCTCGGGCTCTTCTCCGGGGGCCGGTACTGTGGCTCATCGGTCAGACCTTCCCATCGATTGAATGAGATTGGCCATCTCGACCGCTGCTTCGGCACAATCGCGACCCTTGTCACTGTGATCGCCACCACTCCGGGCCATCGCCTGTTCCCGATTGTCTGTGGTGAGAACACCAAAGATGATCGGCGGGCAGAGTTTGTTGAATGCGTTGTAGTCACATTGAATTTTCATCAAGGCATCCGCACAGGGGCCTGCGACGAAATCAAAGTGGGGAGTTTCTCCCCGAATGACACAACCAAGGGTGATCACCGCATCATAGTTTTCAGGACGGCCATCGACCATTTCCCTTACGACTCTCGGGATCTCGTAGGCTCCTGGAACAGACGCCGTCGTGATGTCTGTTTTTGAAACGCCCAGTTCTTCAAGGCGCTGGATTGCGGAGGCAAGAAGACGGTCACAAGGCTCCCCGCTGAAGCGGGAGGTGACAATCCCGATTTTCAGGCCTTCGCCATTCATTGAACCATTGAATTCAGTGACCATTGGATCTCACTTCAACTACTGATTGCCGAAACAGCAATCTGGAATCGTGGTCATTTTTCGGTATCCAGACGGAAAATCAAAGTGGAACCGGGAAGGAAATCTCTGAGTGAGGAGAATATCGCCAGACTCACAAGGAGTTTTTGAGTGTCAGTCACCCATGCTGGATATCTGACAGGTCTCAATCTTCATCTTTGCCGGAAGAATTGTAGAGAATCCACGAGATGATCCCAAATACAAAGACCAAACCGAGGAGGGGCAGCAAACTCAATCCTGGCATGGGAGGTACCTTCAATCTTCGATGTCAGATGGCCTTCGCAAAAGAATCCAGCCCACAACAAAAAACACCATCGCGGCAATCAGGATTTCCGCCAGCCCCAAGCCCACTCTGGTTATTCCCACTCAATGGTTGAAGGGGGTTTGCTGGAAATGTCGAGAACGACGCGGTTGATGCCTTTGACTTCATTGCAGATCCGATTGCTGATTCGGGCGAGAATCTCCTGTGGGGGCAACATCCAATTTGCAGTCATGCCGTCAACAGACTCAACGATTCTCAAGGCAGCGGTCGCCTCATAAGTTCTCTGGTCACCCTGAACTCCCACGGACCTGACCGGCAGCAAGACAGCGAAGCCCTGCCAGACGTCATGGTGGCGATCCCATTCCTGCAGTTCTTCACGGACGATGGCATCCGCTTCGCGCAGGGTGTCGAGACGCTCGCGAGTGATGTCACCAATGATGCGGATGCCCAGACCGGGGCCCGGGAAGGGCTGACGGTGAACGATCTCGTCGGGCAAACCCAGTTCCTTGCCGATCAATCGAGCCTCGTCCTTGAAGAGGAACCGCAATGGCTCAACCAGTTCGAAATCAAGATCGTCTGGCAACCCGCCCACATTGTGATGACTCTTGATGGTGGCGGAAGGTCCCTCAAAAGGACTGACACTTTCGATCACATCCGGATAGAGAGTTCCCTGTGCGAGGAACTTGGCGTCTGTGAACTCTTTGGCAGCTTCCCTGAACTCATCGATGAACTGGTAGCCGATCTGTTTTCTTTTTGTTTCAGGGTCCGTGACGTCGACGAGTCTCTCGAGGAAGCGGTCAGTCGCATCGATAAACCGGAAGTCCAGATTGAACTGTCCCTGAAAAACGTCGCAAACCTGCTGTGCTTCTCCCTTACGGAGTAATCCATTGTCGACGAAGAAACAGGTCAGGCGATCTCCGATGGCTTTGTGGATCAAGAGTGCGACGACGGATGAATCGACTCCTCCAGAAAGGCCACAAACCACTCGGCCTTCACCGACCTGGTTGCGGATTTCCCCGACAGCCCAATCGACATAATCCTTGATCTCCCAATCCCCTGTGAATCCACAGATTTTGTAGAGGAAGTTGTGGAGGATCTTTCCCTCATCGCGGGTATGGGTGACCTCGGGATGAAACTGCAATCCCCAGAAGTTCTTGGCAGAATCATGGACCGCGGCGAGGGGCGTGTTTTCTGTGTGGGCGATCGCTTCAAATCCTTCACCACTTTTGGATACCCGGTCGCCATGACTCATCCAGACCTGAAGTTGTTCAGGACAATCAGCGAAGATCGGGTTATCTGAAGCGTCGATATTCAGGGTGGTGTCGCCATACTCACGCTCGGTGGAGGGAATCACTTCTCCGCCGGTCGTCTGGCAGGCGACTTGCATGCCATAGCAGATGCCGAGTACCGGTACCGGAAGATCGAGGATCGCCGGATCCAACTGAGGTGCACCCTCGTCGTAGACTCCGCAGGGACCGCCACTGAGAATCACGCCATGAACTCCACGACTTTGGAGTTCTTCTGCTGTGGTGTCGAAAGGGAGAATCTCACAGTAGACATGATTTTCCCGAACCCGACGGGCGATCAACTGGCTGTACTGGGATCCAAAATCAAGGATCGCACAAAACTCATTTTGATTTTTCGAGGCCATCATGACCTCCTCTCAACTGAAGCGCGATTACTCGACTCGTTCGCGGGCTCCCATGGCCGGCTTCTCGTAGGAATACATATCGTGCACACCACCTTCGCGCTGTGCGGACTGGGTTCTCGTTTCAAATGTGATTTTGCCATCTTTAAGAGCACCATGCAGAGCGGTCATCGATTTGACGCCGATATCCTGGAATGCATGTTTGAGGCCCTGGCAAAGGTAGGGCACCAGGTTTCTGACGGATCCCTTGTCCATCACCATCCCTGAAACACCCTGGGCGACACGAACCTGTTCGTCCTCGGCGAAGTATCTTTTTCCGCCGCCGGAATCCATCGCCTCGATAGAGGCCATGCCACGGTAGCGCTTGAGACGAACACCATTTTGGTAGAAGTATTCACCCGGAGTTTCGGAAGTACCGGAGAACATCAAACCCATCATGACCGCGGATGATCCGAGAGACAGAGCCTTGACGATGTGTCCGATATCGCGGATTCCTCCGTCGGCAATGACGGGCACTCCCCGACTGCGACAGTAGCTGGCGCAATGGTAAACCGCAGCGGCCTGCCCACGTCCCACGGCCATCGTCTCCTGGGTGGTGCAAATCGATCCGGGGCCCATTCCGACACGAATGCCGTCGGCACCGCTGTCGATCAGGCTTTCGCATTGATCCCTCGTGACCACATTTCCTGCGATGACCTGAAGGTCTGGGTAGGTGGCCTTGATTTCCCGAAGAAGTTCAATCTGGAAAACGGAATGCCCCTGTGCACTGTCGACGACGATGACATCCACTCCTGCCTCGACCAGTGCCGCAAGTCTCGTGCGGTCATCGGGGCGAGTGGAGATGGCAGCACCCACCATCAGTTGCTTGTCAGCACTTTTGGACGCTTCCGGGAAATCCCTGTTCTTCTTGATGTCGTTGCGAGAGACGAGCGAATTCAGGATTCCGTTTTCATCGACGATGGGCAGCTTGCCCTTTTTCGATTCACGAAGGATGCGATTCGCTTCCTGAAGAGTGATGCCCTTGGGAGCGGTGATCGGATCCCGGGTCATGACCTGATCCAGTGTGATGGTTCGATCCGATTCGAAATCGATATCACGGTTGGTGACGATACCGACCAGCCTTGATTGCAGGGTTCCGTCCTCGGTAATCGGGACCCCTGAGAAGCCGTGACGTTCCCGGATCGAGTCCACATCAGAGATTTGATGGGCTGGGCTGAGAACGATCGGGTCTGTGATGAATCCATTCTCATAGCGCTTGACCTTGCGGACCATACGCGCCTGTTCTTCGATCGTGTTGTTGTAGTGGATAAACCCGATGCCACCGAGAAGGGCCAAATTGACGGCCATTTCGGTTTCCGTGACAGTATCCATCGGTGATGAGCACAGAGGTGCCTGGATGGTGATTTCACGGGTCAGTTGTGTTTGCAACTTGACGTCCTGAACCCCGAAGTCGATGAATCCGGGCATGATGATCAGGTCGTCATAGGTCAGGCTGCTGTGAGAATGAAAGACTTCATTGGCAGTCATTCCATCGGCCACGGGGCCCCCTCCACTAGTCACCATCGGGTGACTTTCAATCACGGGCGATCGCCAAAAAATACCGATTTTGATTCAGGGAACGCCATCGGAAAGCCCTCGAGGGGAGGACCCGTCGGGAAGCTCCGTCCGGCCTGAATCCGGTGGAACCACCCCATGGCGACGCATCGTTGGAAGGGGCAGTTGGCAAAGTTTAGGGGAGGGGGGGTCGAAGTCAACGAGACCGGCAGGAGAGTCGGGATTTGTTGGGGGTGAAGCCCCTTCACCACATCAGACCACTGAATTGGAAATTCCGTTGTATCGACCGTCTCAACGGGTTTTCGGGGGTCTGCACGCTTTCGAAGGCATCCCCCTTGGATTATCCTTTGCTTCGGCCCAAGAGACGCTTTTTCAGGACTTTTCGCTGAAGCGGGAGCCTTTCCCCCTCCGGGGGGCTTGTTGCAGACACCCTCTGGATCAAGTCCGGTTTCCCGGGGGAGTGTTCAAGGATTTACAAAGTCCCTGCCCGAAAGCGAGCCGGGCTCCTTCCCGGGGGCCCTTCATACAACCCTTACGCCTGCCATGGTTGGCAAGGTTTCTAGGAACGCGAGGAAACTCAAGATGATGCAGGACGATCTGATCCCCGAGTCCGATGAACAGGATGTGACTCCCTCTTCTTCTGACGAGATGCACTCGGATAACCCTCTCGATGAGGTTCAGTCTGCTGTGGTTTCCCTGCGCAAACAATTGGCTCAGGTCATCGTGGGCCAGGATGAGGTCATTGATCAACTTCTGCTGTCTCTCCTTTCCTCAGGACATTGTCTGTTGGTAGGTGTTCCGGGACTGGCAAAAACATTGTTGATCAGCACACTCGCAAGAGCGTTGAATCTGGATTTCAATCGTATCCAATTCACCCCTGATCTCATGCCCAGTGACATCACCGGAACTGAGGTGATCCAGGCGGATGGTGCTTCTGGTGAAAGGGTGTTCCGCTTCGTTCCTGGACCCATCTTTGCCAACATTGTTTTGGCGGACGAAATCAACCGAACTCCACCCAAGACTCAGGCCGCTCTTTTGGAAGCGATGCAGGAGAAGCAGGTCACTGTTGGTGGAACGCGCCATCCGCTGGATGAACCGTTCTTTGTTCTGGCAACTCAAAACCCGATTGAACAAGAGGGAACCTATCCATTGCCAGAAGCGCAGCTGGATCGATTCATGTTCAACATACGCGTCGAGTATCCATCTTCTGATGAAGAACTTGAGATCATGCAGAGAACCACTGGAGGGAAATCTGCTGAAGTGGAAACGGTTCTCGATGGACCAAGAATCCGTGAACTTCAGGCATTGGTCAGAGAAGTTCCGATCGCCGACGACCTGATCCGTTATGCCCTTCGTTTGACCCGGGCGACCCGGGTCAAAACGGAAGAAGCACCTGATTTCGTCAAGCGCCATGTGGATTGGGGAGCAGGACCCCGTGCCGGGCAGTATCTGGTTCTCGGTGCAAAAGCCAGTGCAGTGCTTTCAGGAAGACCCCACGTGACTGCCGAGGATATTCGCAGGGTTGCCTTGCCAGTGTTGCGCCACCGCATCGTCACCAACTTTGCCGCTGAGGCAGAGGGAGTGACCTCCGACGACATCATCCGACGCTTGCTGGAGGAGACTGCAGCGCATGCCGTCTGAGGATGCCCAAAGCCTTCTCGACCCGGCCATTCTGGCCCGGGTTTCCGGCCTCGTGGTTAGAGCCCGCATGATTGTCGAGGGTTCGATCACAGGATTGCATCGCAGTCCTTTTCACGGGTCGTCAGTGGAGTTTGCCGAGCACAGGGAATATGTCCCTGGTGATGACATTCGTCACATTGATTGGAAGGTTTTCGGTCGAAGCGACCGCTTCTACATCAAACAGTTTGAAGAGGAGACCAATCTGCGTGTGCAGTTGGTTCTCGATGCGAGTGAGTCGATGAATTACGGCTCCGGAGCCATGACCAAATTGGATTATGCCCGGACACTCGCCGCGTCACTCGCTTATCTGATTTTGGGTCAGCAGGATGCGGTGGGCACTCTCGTTTTTGATGAAAAAATACGCGCCGAAGCACCGATCTCCCAAAGTCGAAGCCACCTGCAAGATATGGTTTCGGTTCTGGCTCAGGAATCAGGGAAGGATGCCACCGATATCGGTGAAGTCCTGGGAAGAGTCTCTGACCGACTGAAGCGCAGGTGTCTGATCATTCTGCTCACAGACCTGTTTGATGAGCCGGACAAGATCCTCCATGGACTGCGCAGATTGCGACATGCAGGGCACGATGTTCTCGTTCTTCATGTCATGGATCCTGATGAACTCGAGTTTCCCTTTACCCGCATGACCATGTTCGAGGGTATGGAAGGAATGCAGGATCAACTGGCTGACCCTGAGGCAGTTCGGGAGGCATACCTGGCGGAAGTTCGAGAGTTTACACGAACCATTCGAAGAGATTTCCGCAATAGTGGAATCCAGTATCAACTGGCGGATTGTTCCCGGGGATTTGACCAGATTCTCAGAGAGGCCCTCGTCAAGAGAGCGGGGAGCCCAAGATGAGTTTTGTGAATCCTGCTCTTCTCGGATTTTTGGCGATGGGTTTGATCCCCATCATCATCTATCTGATCAACCGCCAGAGATACCGGCGCAGACCATGGGCAGCGATGGAGTTTTTGCTCAGGGCGATGAAGCGTCACCAGAGAAGGCTGCGCCTCGAAAACCTTCTTCTGTTGCTGATTCGTACTCTGGCAGTCCTTCTTTTCGTGTTTGCCATGGCGAGACCCAGTTTTGACGATGGAACCTTGCCGGTGTTGGGCAGAGTGGCTCGTCAGGAAGCCGTGATTCTGGATGCGTCTTCGAGCATGGCCGCCACCCTGGCGAGCAGTTCAACACTGCAGGCTGCGAGAGAAAGGGCAAGAACCCTTCTGCTCGATCTTGAAGTGGGGGATCGAACCGCGCTCTTTATCGGTGGGTTGCCCCCTGTGGACACACCCTCTGCACAACTCGAGCTGGTCGCGGAAGGAGGCCCTGCAGAGATTCTGGGGGATCTCGAGCAGGCCAAACCGGGCTGGCTCAAACTCGATCCAGAGACGCTCATCTCCGAGGCCGCTTCTTTTGCCAGAGAGCAGGGGGGGGCATGGACCTTTCACTTCATCTCCGATTTTCAGAGAGGTGACTGGTATTCTGAAGATGGAACCGAGCGCCCTGCTGTCAGAAAAGCACTCGAACTCTTGCAGGAAGCCGATTCCCAATTGCGGCTTCACAATGTGGCTCCAGACAATCCGAGAAATGTGAGCCTCATCTCCTTGCGACCTTCTTCAGGGCTGATCAGCACCGATTTGCCCATCTCCTTTCAGGTGGAAGTGGCCAATCGCGGAACAGAGTTGGTTCCGGGGATCGAAGTGGAGTTGTTGATCGACAGCGAGGTACAGGGAACCCGCCGCATCGATGTTGAGGGCGGTGAGGAGATCACCCTCAGCTTCCCACATATCTTTCGTCTTCCCGGTGTTGCCCGCGTGGAGGCTCGATTGCGCAGCGATGATCTCGATCGGGATGACGCTCGCTGGTTTGCCTGCGAGGTCGTCGAGTCGGTGAAGATTCTCGTTGCAGATGGTGGCTGGAACCCCGCCGAGGACTCTGCCGAATCAGATTGGTTGTTGGCTGCCATCGGTGAGAGCGAGACTTCCGGATCAGGAATCCGTCTGTCTCCCTACCGGGTGGAAGTCGTTCCCGAGGACCGACTTCTTTCGGCTGATATCGACAGTGCCCGCATTCTGGTGTTGGCGGACGTTTCGACGATGAATCCCGCTGAGTCGGCAAGGATTGATCAGTTCCTCCGTGAAGGCGGAGGTGTATTGGTCTTTACCGGTTCGAGGATGGATCACTCCACGTGGAAAGCCAACGCCTGGAACAATGGAGAAGGCTGGTTTCCGTGGGAGCCGGGAGTCGCGGTCTCTGACCCGCGTCGTCAGGTGTTTTATCACTGGCTGATCAAGGATATGGAACACCCGATCATGGAGTACCTGGCCAGCTTCCCCGAAGCGGGTCTGGGTGACGTGGTGGTCCATGGCTTTCAAAAGCCTCTGCAAATCAAAGAAGACTCACAAATCCTCATGGAACTCGATGACTTTGACCAGACACCGGTCCTGGTTCAGGACTATCAGGGCAGTGGCTCAGTCGTCGTTTTGGGGACCGGCGCTGATCGGGAGTGGAGCAACTTCCCTGTCACACCTGCTTACGTCTGCTTCCTTCATGAGTGCCTTCCCTGGTTGACGGTACAGGATGGTAACTGGAGGTATCTTGCCCTTGGCCAACCTCTGGTCAGGGAGGTTCCTTCTGCGGATTACGCTCCCAGGGTTTCACTGATCACACCCGATGGAGGAGTGGTTCCACTGGCACTCAAGGAATCGGAAGATCGAAAATCATTCCTGCTCTCGGTTGCCGGGTCATGGCAACCCGGAGTTTACGAAATTCGATACGAGAAAGAGTCGGGTGAGACCCGCAGTGACGCCTTTGCCGTCAACCCTGCCTCAGGAGAGGGTGAGTTGGTTTTCGTCGACTGTGCCGGTCTCGCAGAGGTTTACCCGGCGGTGGAAGAGCAGACTGCCGAACAGGCCTCGGCAACGGAAAGCACCAGCGGAAAGTTGGGAGACCTCTGGTATCCCCTTTTCATGGCGGTGCTCGCTCTCTTGTTGTTGGAGACGGGATTGGCCAGTTTCTTCAGCAGGGCTAGGAGGCGTTCATGAATCCTTCCCTTTGGAAGAGCGTTCTCTCCTTTGCAGAAACGAGAACTGAAACCCGGATCGAATGGCTCGATGCACCCGAAACGTGGGTCACGGTGGTGGTCATCATTCCACTGCTTTTGCTGGCTGCTGCCTGGAGCTACCGGGGAGATCAGGGACGAATGGGTCTGGGACCGCGGATTCTCATGGGCTCGATGCGTTTTCTCGTACTCATGGCCCTGGTATTGATCCTCTTTAAACCCACTTTGACCAAAGAGCGGGTTCAGACTGAAAACTCCACCATTTTGGTGGTGGTCGATGATTCCTTCTCCATGGGGATTGAGGATCGTTTCGAAGATCCGGCCATTACTTCCAGTACTCTTTCCATTGCCGGCTTCGGACCAGGTGCGGAGCCGAGTCGCATCGAGATCGCCCAGGGAATTCTTGAAGGCGGCACTGCCCAACTGGTTGACCGACTGAGGGAAAAGGCGGACGTCAAGATCCTCGCGGGATCAGATGGTGTCAGGTCCATCGCCGATCTGCCGAGAGTGACCTCCGATGATTCTGTCGTGCCGACGACCGCCGGAGCAGATTCTTCTCTCCCCGAGATCGAGTTGAAGGGGCGAGTCAGTCGCCTTGGAGATGCGATGTCGGATGCTCTCGACAGTTCTCGCAGCAAGAATGTTGCCGCTCTGGTGTTACTGAGTGATGGACAGGAAAGTGGCGGTATTTCCACTTCGCTGGAAGTTTCCCGTCGTCTCGGCCTGCGGGAAATCCCGGTTCACGTGATCGGTGTTGGAAACCCTGCCGAACCCAGAGACATTCGCATGGTGGATCTGGATCTCGCGGACGTGGTTCTTGAGGGGGACATGGTTCCCGTCGATTTCCGGGTCGCGGCTGAAGGCTTCGAGGGTGAAGAGATCCGCGCAGAACTGCGGTTGATTCGCGAGGATGGCGGAACCGAACAGCGTGTCGATTACTACGTCACGATCGGCAAGGATGGAGAAGTGGTTCCCCATCGGCTGGAGTTCACACCCCGATCTCCAGGACAGTATTTGTGCAAAATCGAGTTGCCCTATCAGAACGGTGAGTTGTTCAGCGAAAACAATGCTCTCGAAAAGCCGGTCACCGTCGTCGCTCAGAAGATCAAGGTTCTCTACGTCGAGGGACCACCCCGGTACGATTACCGCTATCTGAAAAATTCGCTGATCCGGGATCCAACGATGGAAGCCCATTGTCTACTTTTGGAAGCGGACCCCGAGTTCCCTCAGGAATCATCTCCGGGACTCAAGCCACTGCGTGCTTTCCCACGGACACGAGAAGAGTTGTTTCATTATGACGTGGTGATCATGGGTGATATTCGCCCTGACGCACTGACGACGAAGCAACTCGATTGGCTCAACGAGTTTGTCGAGGATCAGGGTGGCGGCATCGTTTTCCTTTCGGGGCAGTGGTTCATGCCACGTCGATTCCTCGGCTCACCTCTTGAGAGACTTCTGCCGGTAGAACTGGAAGAGGCGGACAGCAGGGGAGGAACTTCCCGGGATATTACGGAGTCTTTCCATGTGCAATTGACACCGGAAGGGCTGGACCACCCGGTGATGCAACTGACCGGAGATTCGGAGAGAAACAAGGAACTCTGGGAGTGGCAGGGACGTAGTGACAGGACGATGCCAGGATTTTTCTGGTATCAGAAGGTCAAGAAATTGAAGAAGGGTGCGGTGGCACTCGCGGTCCACGAAACCGATGAGCACTTCACATACGGCCCGAGACCAATTTTCGCCTTCCAGTACCAGGGGCGGGGTCGGTCCTTCATTTCCCTGACGGATGATACATGGAGATTGAGAAGGCTCGTCGGCAACAAGTGGTTCTATCGATTCTGGGGGCAAGTGATCCGATTTGTCGGTGCCTCGAGATTGTTGGGCCCTTCGAAACGCTTCTCCGTCAGTGTCGACCCCCGAGAAGCGATTCTGGGTGGAGAGATCAATATTCTGGCACGGCTTCTGGGCCCTGATTTCAAACCGACTTCTGACGAAGAGGTCTCATTGGAACTGGAACGGGTCGATCCTCCCGGAGAGGTGCCGCTGAAAATCTCGGCACTGCGAAACCCTGCCCGCCCGGAGTATTATGGTGTGACCGTCGAGGCCAGAGATCTGGGGGAACACAGGATTTCTCTTTTTGATCGTGAGAAAGAGGTCGCCAGTGCCAGCTACCGGGTAGTGGTGCCCCAACTGGAATATGCAGACCCCCGCATGGATGAAGTCCGGCTCAAGCAGGTTGCGGCTTCCTCTGGGGGAACCTATCACCCTGCCAGACTGGCCGGGGAACTGGTCGACAAAATTGAGGTTCTGGAGCGTGAGGTACCCATTTCCGCCGATCGGGAACCACTCTGGGACACAAGATGGGTGCTCCTCCTGTTTGTTCTTGTTTTGACAGTAGAATGGATACTCAGAAAGGTCTTCCGATTGCCATGAGGCCCTGCACTCCAATGAACGACTCTCCCACTGTTTCCAAGGCGACCCGATTCCGGGTGGCTCTGGGACTGTCGTTGTTGGGTCTGTTGATGCCTGTGCTCGAGGCCGATGCGGATGTGGGCCGTGCCCTGATTCCTCTCCTTGTGGGAGCGGATGCTCATTCGCAGCAATTCCGCGAGGCTATCCAGAGAATCGATGATGGTGATGTGGTCGAGGGATTGCGTCGTCTTCAGGGGTTGAATGAAGAGATCTGGGGGCTCAATCCTTTGATGGAGTCCTACCGCAGCGATTCATGGCTGCAGACGATTCCCATCTCCGACAGAATCGGGGATTACCTCCGTGCTCTTTCCGACGATCACCAAAAAATCTACATCGCAGAATTTCAGACACGTGCGATGTCGATTCTTGATCGCGCATTGGAAGATCGCGACCCACGAATGTTGTTCAAGGTGGCAAGGCTTTACCCGGTGATGGATTTTTGTCGCGAGACTCTGATCCGCTCAGGTGAATTGTTTTTCGAGAATGATGAATCGGTAGCTGCTCTCAAAGCCTGGGAGTTGGCTGGCGATCCAGAATTGGGAGAGGTGTCCAATGAGCTGAGGGCGTCGCTCAACCGCTGGATGGCTCTGGCAGCGATCCGTTCTGGTCAGAGATCTCTTGCAGATTCTCTGGCCAAGTATCTGGGCGATGACGTATCCCTTCCCGCATCGATGGCTGATCAGGCCAGAAGTGAGATCGAGGCAGGACCGTTGCCCTTTGAAGAGGGGCGCATCGCCTGGAAGACGAGTGCCTACTCACGTCATGTTTACTCGGAGTCCCGATCGAGAATGAGTTATATGATGGGGAGTCGCAATTCCATTCTCGCCCCTGCGTTTTCTGAAGACACTCTTGCGGTGGCGACCTCCGCCAAGCTTTTGCGTTACGACCTGAAAACCGGAAAACTCATTTCCGATTACAATCTGCGCCCAGGTGATGCGACTTTTGAGGAATCGGATCCACAAATCCGACTTTGGGCCGTGGAACAGGACTCCTACGCTTTGGCCTCATACGTTGCTCGGGCGAGCCGGCGTGAAAACTATTTGGGTTACGACATTCAGGTGGCTCTTCCCTGGCGGGGTATCAAGTGCTGGAACACAGAGATCGATAACGGAAGGTTGCTGTGGGACAGTGCTCATCGAAGTGTGGCTGATGAGCAGTTGAGAACCACCAGTTTCAATACACGGCCGATTCTCAGGGATGGTCGCGTCTACGCCCTGGGTTGGAGAAAAAGCGGTTATATCGACGTCAGTCTCTGGTGTCTCGATGCTGAAACAGGTGAACCGGTCTGGGTTCAGCCTGTTGTGGGCAATCAGGTAGATCTGACGATGTTCGGTGAACCCTCACGGGAACCGATCCTTGGGTCGTTGCTACTCGATGGAGACGTGATCTATTGTTGCAGTAATCTGGGCGCCATCGCCGCCGTTCGAATATGGGATGGCAAGGTGCTTTGGATTTCCGAGTACGAACAGATCGCTCCGAGGAAAAGAAATCGCCGGTACAACAATCGCTATCGCTCGCAGGTCTGGAAGCCCAATCCGATGATTCTTCATGAGGGGAGACTTTTTGTCACTCCGCTGGACTCTTCAGATCTCTACTGTCTTTCTGCCAAAGACGGTGGACTGCTGACGAAGATATCCAATGACGAGGGCGCATTGGGCCCACACATGCTGGGAATCGCCGGTAATCGCCTGGTCCTTACCGGTGATTTGCTGACCACCATCCTCGTCAATGATCCGGGGCGTGAAGAACTCTGGCGGCAGAACATCGTTCGCAACCCGTCCGCTTCAAGACCGGCATTGGTAAATGATGGAATACTTTATCTGAATGATGATGACGGGGTTCTCTATCAGCAGCAGTTTAGACAGGGCCGCCAGGCAAAACCGGTCGCCTCGACTCGCAGAGTTCGAAGAGACCGTAATGGCTGGGGTGACCCCCTGAACGGCGGTAATACCGAATCGGGAGGACGTGTGGATGTTTGTGGTGATCGGATTCTCATCACCCAAGTCGAGCGTTCTACCTGTATTCAAGGTGTAGACAAGTCAAAGGAAGAGTAATGAATACCAGAATCCTGATCCTGCTTCTTTCGATCCTGACAATCCTGATACCGGGTCTTGCCATCTCACAGGTCATCGATGAAGGACCCGAGCGAGTGATCGATCTCGAGCTACAGGAAAAATCGAGGCTTGCCGTTGAGAGAGGACTTCAGTATCTGAAGAGAACCCAGAATAGTGACGGCTCATGGACCGACAAAATCGGGCGCAAGGTTCATTACGAATACCGCGGCCGTATGGGCAAGCATGTGGGGGTTACGGCTCTGGCCTGTATCGCATTCCTCGCTGAGGGGAGTTTGCCGGGAAGAGGCAAGTATGGCGAGCAGGTGGAAAAGGGACTCGACTTCATTCTGAAGAATGTCCAGACCAACGGATTTATTACCTGTGATGAATCCCGAATGTACAGCCATGCATTTGCAACTCTCTTCCTTGCAGAGGTCTACGGAATGACCGGAATGGAGAGGGTCAAGGAGAAACTCAAACTGTCGGTGGGAATGATCGTTCAGGCTCAGAATGAAACAGGAGGCTGGCGTTATCAGCCGGGTGCCGATGATGCAGACATGAGTATCACGGTTTGTCAGGTCATGGCATTGCGTGCCGCAAGAAATGCAGGGATCAACGTTCCCAAGGCTTCCATCGATCGTGCGATTACCTACGTGAGAAATTCTGCCAACCATGACAGTGGTGGTTTCATGTATCAACATGAAGTCGGTCCCAGTGGCAGGGTCCAGAGATCGAGAACGACCTTTCCACTGACGGCTGCAGGAATTACTGCACTGTATGGAGCGGGTATTTATGAGGACCGGTTTATCGATGCCGGGCTTCAATACCTCAGTCGACACAGACCCCGCAGGTATGACGCACTGAATACTTTTGATTACTACTACGGCATGTACTACGGAACCCTCGCGGCATTCCAGCGTGGAGGATCCTTCTGGACCCGCTGGCACAGTGATACCTGGCGCGATGTCCTCTCATTACAAAATTCTGACGGATCCTGGCAGGATCTGGTCGGAGCAAACTATGCCACTGCGATGGCATGCATCATTCTGGAAGTACCTTATCAATACCTTCCCATCTTTGAGAGGTGATCGTGGCTGACAGTCTGGAAGATTCGATGATTGAACGGCCCCTGTTGGCCTTGAGGCGCATTCGCCAGTTGAGGGCGAGGCGTCGCCTCATGCGTGTGGTCACAGGTCTGTTGCGCTGGATGGCCATCGTATCTGCAGCGGTTTGGCTCTCATTTCTTCTCGACTGGATCGCTGTTCTGCCGACACCCTTGCGTGTGGCTCAGGGACTGTTTTGGACGGTCTTCCTGTTGCTCGCCTTTCGCGCCATCTTTTTGGCGGTCAGGGTTCCTGCGAAAGAGTCCGAGTTGGCGGCAATGGTGGAGCAATCCAGTCGCGAGTTGGAAGACTCACTGATCACAGCAATCCAGCTGACTGATCCGAATAATCCCCGTCGAAAATACTATAATGCAGATTTGATTCGACGAACGGTGGAGCTCGCAGAAGAGAAGGTTGCAGATCTCAGTCCGGGACGATTCTTGTCATGGAGTCGTGCCCGAAAAACTTTTTTCCTGTTGCTCCTTCTGGTGATTCCTGCCTTGTTGGCTGTGGAATATCGCCCTGATCTTGTTCGCAGTTTTGTCGCCAGAAATGTCTACTTCGAAAGTACTCCCTGGCCGCAAGCCTACTCATTGGTGATTTTGCAACCCGAAGCTCAGACGATGACTCTGGCAAAGGGTTCGGCCCTTGTTGTGGATATTCGCAAGGACCGTGGCGGGAACGCCAGAGGATATCTGCAAGTCAGTTTTCCTGCGACGGAAGAGCGTCGTGCAATTGAAGAGGAAGTCGCCCTCGACCGAAAGGGTGAAGGCGGATTCCGCCACGTGTTTCAAAATTTGCAGAGGGATCTGAATTTCCGGGTTCTCTGTGGTGACTACACGAGCGAATGGTATGCAGTTCAGGTTCGCTCACGCCCAAGGGTGGAAGAAATCGAACTCTTCTACGAATATCCAGAGTACACAGGGCTCTTGTCCGACCCGATCAACCCCGCGGTTCGCAGCGGACACGTCAAGGCTCCCATCGGAACGATGGTTCGTTTCAAGGCCAGAGTCAGCTTGCCCTTGTCCAGTGCGACCAGGATTGAATCCAGACCGAGTGGTGACAGCGAAGAACTGATTCGGGAAACTCTGACGATTCAGGATGGAAACATTCTCGAGGGCCGCTTCTCTGCTGAGGTGGATTCCCGGTGGTGGTTTGAGTTGGAGAGTCTCGAAAATTTCACCAATGAAAATCCGATCACTTGGCGAATCGCCGTGATTCCCGACCGTGCACCGGAGGTTTTGGTGGAGGTCCCCGGTCAGAATATTGAGGTCACTCCCCGTGCAATGATCGAGTTCTCGGTGTTGTTGCGGGATGACTATGCCGTTCAATCGGGAACCCTGATCTTTGAGCCCGAACTTGAGGAAGAAGGTTCAGGAGAGAGTCGGAATATTCCACTGGCCAATCTGGTGGTGGATCCTGAAAACGGAAAAGTCAGTACTGAGACGCTGACTCTCGATCTCGACAGTTGGGATCTCAAACCTGGCGAGAGGTGGAAGTACAGAGCTGAAGCACTGGACGCCATCGACCAAATTGGAGTGAGCCGAACCTGGATTCTCAGTGTTCTCAGTCAGGATGAGCTGGAGAGGGTCACCCAGGATGAGTTGACCCTGCTGAGGGAGCGGCTGGAAGAAACCCTTACGGTTCAGCGCGACGTCCGTCGGGAACTGGAAGATCTCTCAGAGGCTTTGTCGATGGGGAAAGACCCCAGTGATCAGGCGCCCATCGCCCGTCAGGCCCGGACGGGTCAGGATCGGGTCTCCACCCGAATAGAAGATGCCGCCGAGAGACTGGAGACCATCTCGAATCGACTGCTCCGTAATCGTATGAGTGATGCGGAAGAGTTGGACTGGATTCAGAATCTTGCTGAAAACCTCGACCGTCTCTCGAGTGAGACGATGGCCCCTGTCCGCAAACGGCTCGATAATCTGGCCCGAAAAACTGCCAATGGTGAGACCGGGGTCGAAGACGCAGAGGAAGCCATCTTCGAAGTCCGTCAGGTCGAGAGCCAACTGGGTGCGGTCGTCAATGATCTCCAGGAGTGGGGCGACATGCGGACCATGATTCGAAAGATCGAAGAGTTGATTCGTACGGAAAAAGATCTGGAAGAGCGGGTTGAAGAGCGGGTTCGGCAAATCCTTGGAGGCGAATCCGAATCAGAAGGAGGCAACTGATGCCTTTGTGGATCAAGCGGGCTCTCGTTCTGTTGCCATTGATGGTTTTGTCGTTGGCGGCAGAAGCACAGACTGCTGATCGTCTCGCACGATTGCAGGAAGAAGCCCGTGAATACCTTCGGTCGCTACAAGTCCAGATGGAGTCTCTCGCTGAGAGACTCGATTCGGATATTCCTGAAGACTCGGAGAAACTGAGATCAGCACGACAGAAGATCATTCAGGATCTGATCGAGGATGACATGCGTGCGGTCACAGAAGCACTGACAGGCGATGATTACGTCAAGGCTCTGGAGACTATTCGCAAGGTCCGCTCCAATCTGGAATTGGTTCTTTCGATTCTTGAATCGAGAAATATCGACCCCCAGCAATTGGACTCTGATCTGGACAAGGTCAGCCAACGTCTCGAAGCAGTTCGCCAACTTTCTGACAGTCAAAGGTCTTTGCTGGAGAAGACTCGTCGTTCTGAGGAGGCTGCACAGGATGCCGAAGATCTGCAAAGGATGCAGGACGATTTGGGTGATCTGATCTCTGAACAGCAACAGTTGTCGCAGAGAGAGCCCGAACCCCAGCAGGGAAGCCCTCTCTCCACGCAGGCCGCTGAAATTTCTGAAGGAGTGCGCAATCTTGCCGACCGTATGGCTCGTGAGGCACGGCGCCTTCAGGGACTCTCGGCCATTTCCAGGCAAATCTCGGGACTGGAAGAGGCACTTTCTGAGCAAATGGATCAGATCGCAGGAGGTGAGCAATCTTCCAATTCGGCTCAGGCCAGACAGGCTCGTCAACAGGCGAGTGAATCCCGATCGGTCTCCGAGAGAATCGGTGCACTTCGTCGAGAAGCGCAGGCGGATGCTGAGACCGGGGACGAGGGAGCCGAGCAAATTCTGCAAGACCTTGAGGAAGCGAGAGCCGCTCTTCAGGAAGCCGCTGAAGAGGCTGAGCAGGCGGCCGGTCAAATGCAGCAACAAGGGAGTGCCGGAGTTCCTCGCGGGGGGCAACAGGCTGCTCTTCAAAAAGCCAGGGAAGCGATCGAGCGAGCCCTCGATCAGGATGGAGAACGATCTGCGGAGATCGAATCCTCTTTGGGCGAATGGACCGGCAAGTTGGAAGACTGGCTCGAGCGATCCAAAGGAGAGTTGTCCGAAGCGGCCCGTTCCCTCGCACAGGGGGCTCGTCAAAATCTTGAGCAGGCATCAGAGGAGCTGAGTCGTGCTCGAGAAAATCAGGGAGAGCAAAGCGGCCAACAAGGCCAACAAGGCCAACAAGGCCAACAAGGCCAACAAGGCCAACAAGGCCAACAAGGCCAACAAGGCCAACAAGGCCAACAAGGCCAACAAGGC
>JAPOLY010000046.1 GCA_029976805.1 bacterium | reverse complement strand
GTATCGCCGTCGAGGTCCGGGTCGCAGGGGTCGATGAGACCATCCTGATCGGTATCCAGCTGGCAACTGTCATCCTGACCATTCTGGTCACAATCGATGCCCAGGGTCTGGTCGATGTCGCAAGTATTGGGGATGGAATCTCCGTCGAGATCCGGATCGCAGGGGTCAATCAGGCCATCCTGATCTGCATCATTCTGACAGGCGTCGTCCTCACCATTGAGATCGCAGTCCAGCCCTCCGGTTTGATCCGGATCGCAGGCGTTGACAATTCCATCTCCGTCATCGTCCCCATTGGGCGGACCGACAACTGGAACCCGAATTGGATCGACGTTTCCGGTTCCGTCTCCCACTCTGAAGGTGGGCAGGGCCACCGTGTTGACGTATTCCACGCCTTCCCAGGTGGGCAGGGGTGAAGGCATCAGGTTCACCTGTCCCGGATTTTCAATATCCCAGCGCATCAGCATCGCGCGATCTTCGTGCTGGGTGTTGTGGCAATGTTCCATGTAGGTGCCGGCAAACTCGCGGAATCGGATGGCAATTTCCATCTTTGTGCAACTGTCCGGCATGCCCCCGAGGCGATACATATCCTTGCGGGCCCAGCGCTCCCAGACAGGAGGTGCTCCTCCATCTTTGGAGAGGATGATTCCCTCTTCGAAATGGATATGAATCGGGTGACTCCAGTTATTGTTGTCATTTTCCAGAGTCCAGATTTCGAGGTCGCCCAATGAGGGAGCAGAGGTGACGCGGCGCGGGTCCATGGTGAAGCCCAGGCCTCCGTCAGTTTTGATCGTCCAGGGTTGACTGTCTGTGCCATTGCTTTTACCGAAGGTAAAAGTGCGATGGGTGGCGTTCGCCAGTTCGGCCGCACTGGGACGAGGCAGGGGGATCATTTTCTTTCCGCCCTCAACATACTCCGCTGGATTCATGCTGAGATCGACACCAGTGTAGGGCTGAACACGCAGTTCGAGAAACTTGCCGACGCAGGGGTCACCGCCCACGTAACCGGTCGCAGTGGCGGTGGCCTGATAGTTTCCATTGAGGACACTGTTCAGGCCAACTTGGCCAGCGGGGGCCTGACCTTCCGAGTGCTCCAGAAGATTAACCAGGTAGATTCGGTCACCGGGGAGAAACTGCGAGAAATCGATGACGATGTCGTAGCGCTCGGCGATGGCCTGGGTCGGGAGGATACCGTTCTGCGTTCCGTTCGTCCCATCAAAGGCAACGGCGTGCTCCATGATATTGCCGTCATTGGCGATCATGTGAAATGGAACCCGATTGTTGTTCTGGTCGACGACCGCGATTTTCAGGTAACGCGAGACGGAGCCGTTCAGTATCCGGAACCGGTACTTTCGAGCTGCAACATCCAGATATGGCTTGTACTGCCAGTTGGTCAGAAGGTGGTCCCCGACAAAGCCATCATTGTTAAATGGGTTGAACCATAATTGACCGGCCTGGTCCCAGGCCTTGTCAGCGATCATCAGGTTGATGTCGTAATCGCGGTTGCCCCAATCGAGTGAGGTTCCACTGGGAAGGCGCAGGTTGACGCCGTCATCGAGCCCTTCATTTCCACGATCGATGGAGCTGTAATAATTGAACATCGCGGCAATGCCCTTGTAGACATTCTGTGCGGTGAAATCGAGCATGTGATCGTGGAACCAGTGACTGCTCATCGTTTCGCGCCAATCACCGCGAATATTGATGATGCCGCCATTGCCATCGGGCATTCCCGCACGGGGGTCAGAGGCATCCGTATTGATGGTGTCGTGACCAGCGAGAATCATCGGCCAGCGGTAATCGTAATATTGTCCCGGGAAGAAGAATGAGTTGGTGTATCCGTCACTCTCTGCCGGGTTGTGGCCATTATGCTCATGAATCGAGACCGTATGCAGGCCAAACCCCCTGTTGGCTGCCGGATCGATGGGCAATCCGTTCCAAGCCCTCATCAGCATCGGTTCGCCATATCTGGCCTTGAGCAACTTGGGCGGGAAGGTCCCGTCAAAGGTCCACATCGCCTCAGAAGACTGGGCCGGCATGGCAGGATGGAAACGCACTTCGAGACCTGCAGTCGTGCCTGCAGAGTTGTTGAGCCCCAAAGGGTCAGCGTAAGTGTTGTGGTAGAGCCCTCCTGGCCCGAACTCGCAATCATCGCCTGTCAGGCTGTGCTGATAACCGTGGGATTGCATGGCGGCACGGAATCCGTGGTTGGTCCGTGCTCCGGTGACCATCGTTTGGAAAATCTTTTGGGGAGGGAACTCGGCCCAGCGCTGGTGGGCCCATCCCTCTCCGGGTGGTCGACCTTCCATGGGGAGATGAGTGGTTGGTCTGGCGAGGAAGGATTCAATTCTGGATTTCCAGGGGTTCTCTGCAAAGTCATTGCTGAGTCGGGTGGCGCTCTCGGTCAAGGGCTGATCGAGGAAGTATTCAACCTGTAAACCATTGGGGGAATCCTGCGCCGTCAAGGGAGGAGCCGGGATGGGAAGTCCATCGACGTCGAAGGAGCCGCCAACGAGGGCATTTGACTCAGGCGTCCCCGGGAAGGGTTTCGGATTCAATCCCACTTCATTATTGAGGGATCCAAATTCTTCGAAACGCAACATCGGCTGATCAAAATCCTGAGCTCCAAAGAGTGGGCTGGGTAAACCACCTGTTGGAACATCGAAAGTTCTACCGAGTATCTGGGCTCCAGGAGTAATCGTGTTGTTGGCCCACTGTTCAGAATGATTGGGCGGGAAACCATTGGGGCCCTCGAAGGAGCCATCGTACATACTGGTCATGCCCGCAGGGGGTGGCAGTTCTTCTTCCGAGATATTCAGCGGAACCAACCCGGAAGGATCAACTTGTGGTTCACCGACGACGACAGGAAGCGAGAAGCAGAGAATTGCCATGAATGAATAAATCTTGGCGGATTGATTACCCCACAATTTCAGGGTCCATTTTGCGATATCCATGCGAGGGAAACTCCTCCATATTTGAATAAACTCTTACTGGCGAATAAGGTCTGTATTTGATTCATAATTGGACTATTTGTAAAACACCGGGCCCTGAATGTTGTGAACTACATTTCAATCGGGAAATTCTAGGCAGTCATGAAAGGCAGAATTTGGTAGTAAGGGATTTTTCAGTATGAAGGGGTTCATACTCGCCCTGCTCTTGAGCAAGGGACGGCTATGAATTTTTCGGGCCGTTGGAGTGCGATAAGCGGTAAATGATCTGTCGGGGGGCTCGGCATTTGATTGAATTCCATTGAATGACAGTCAACCTTCTTCGTGAAGGCATGGAGTGGAGGGGATATGCGGGCGATTACTCTGAATAATGGTGAACTCGGTATGCAGCAGGACAGGGTCTCTCCATCCTCCGGAGAGGGTGAAGTCCTTTTGGATCTTCGACTCGCCGGGATTTGTCGAACCGATCTGGAATTGGTCTCGGGTTACTATCCTTATTCGGGGGTGCTCGGCCACGAGTTTGTCGCTGATGTGGTTGCGGGAAGCGATCGCCTGGCAGGACAAAGGGTGGTGGGGGAAATTAATGCCTCCTGTTTTTCCTGTGAGCGCTGCGGTTCCGGAAGTGATCACCATTGTCCGCATCGAACGGTGCTCGGCATCGTCGGTCGGGATGGCTGTTTCAGTGACCGGTTTCTGTTGCCCGAAAAAAATCTTCATGTTGTTCCGGATCACGTGCCGGACGAATCGGCCGTGTTCGTGGAACCTCTGGCTGCCGCCTTCAGGATTGTGGAACAGGTTCGGACCGAGCCGGGACAAAAATGGCTGGTGGTGGGAGACGGCCGCCTGGGCCAGTTGGTCGCACGGGTTCTCGCATTACAAGGGGTCGAGCTGATGGTGGTGGGCCGTCACCCGCGGAAATTGGAACTGCTGGAAAAGTTGGGGATCCGCACTGTAACGGAGGCGACCGGATCTGGATCCGAAAACGGCTTTCCGGGAGGTTTTGATTTTGCCGTGGATTGTGCGGGCAATGCTTCGGGATTTGATCTGGCGAGAAGATCCTTGAGACCGGAAGGAACGCTCATTCTCAAAAGCACCTATGCCGGGACACTGGAGATCGATGCTTCTGCCTGTGTCGTGGATGAGGTGACGGTTTTGGGATCCCGCTGTGGTCCCTTCGAGCCCGCTATTGCGGCGCTGGCTTCGGGGGAGATCGATCCCAGAGACCTGACGGATGCGGAATTCCCTCTGGAAAACGGCCTGGAGGCCTTCAGGAAGGCTGCTGAAAAAGGGGTCATGAAGGTGCTTCTGCGCCCCTGAATTCTCCAATATGGACAGAATTTGCCTCCGCATCGGAGACTTCTTTACCGGGACTAGATCCGGAGGGAGCCGACCGATGAAGATCAAACCCTGGAGCCTCAAAGACGCTTCCGATGAAGTGATGATCCCCAGCCGTGTCATGGAACTGTGGGAGGTTTCCCTTCAAGACGGGGAGGAAACTCCGACCCATCAGCACGATGCCCGTGAAGAACTGTTAATCGCTCTCGAAGGGCGAGGTGAAGTTCAACAGCAGGACGGCACTCTTGATCTCTATCCGGGGCATGTCGTCGTCGTTCCCGCCGGCACTCCCTTTTCCCTTCAAAACCGCTCTGGGCTGCCGATGAGAGGCCTTTTGGTGGCGATTCATCGTCCCGGACTGGTTCCGCAGGGAGAGGCTGACCGGGTCAGCGCCGGAGAGCTCGAGTCGATGATCGAATCGATTCCCGCCCGATTGAACAGGGCTGAGGCATTGCAGTCGATCATTCAACTCTTCGATCTGGCAGGTCAACTGTCGGAGCAAATCGAGGAAGCGATCGGTCTCGAGACTGAAACGGGGCTGAGAACCCTGGAGTCGATCGAGGAGCAGGTGATGCAGGCGGTGGTGGAGATCTCGAGGGCCTGGATGCCAGGGGTCGATCTGCGTCCTCCCCGTTTCTGACTAGGCCCGAACTGCGCTTCCGGGGAGAACTCCCCCTTATTTGCAAAATATTTGCTCATTTGGCCGCAATTGGGCCAATTCGCCGCTTTGACAGCGGCCCATCCACGGTGCAAGATATCCTCCTGTTCGGATTGCCCTGCGGTGATCCGTACCTGTGATCCCCTGTTGAACCCTGTCCCCACTGACCCAAAGAGTCGGGGAAGAGGTCTCAGGCATGATTCACGGTAGTTTTCCCTTCGTTTTCGTTTTGGAAATCGGGCTTCGTGTCTGGTTTCCCTGCGGATCCGTCGTCGGGCACCGTTGAATAGGCCTGACACCTGAGGACCGAAGGAAGAAGTGTTGTCAGAGAACACCTCGTATCCACTGAACCAGTCTGACCGACTGATCCAGTCAGATGGTGTGACTCGGGTCGTGTCACTTCTTTTCAGCGGTAAGCGGTACTGCCGGGGGATCCTTTTGTTGTTTCTGCTGTTTGCCGGGGCGGGTTGTTCTCCATCGGTGAGCAGTTCGAGAACGGTTTCACCGGGGGCAGGGCAATGGACCCCCATCGATCATGCCCGTTCTCAATTGAATTGGATTCGCGGCTCTTCAGGCGGATTGTCGGAAGAGGAGCTGTTCCATGCGATGAATACTCCCTGGAGTGGCAGTCGTCTGTCTGCCTCACAGCGGAAGCAGTGGATTCGAAAACAGATGCTGAAGGATTCGGGGACGGAAACTCCTTCCTCCTTTTCAGGGGGAAGAATACTGGATCGCCCTTCAGCGATGAGTGCAGCCGCCAACCGGTGGCAAGAGGAATCGAAAGAGAGCAGATCCGACTAGAACCGGAATCTGAAGCAGAATATTCAGTATTGAGGCTTTGAGTCTCATTTCATGTACGGCGGCGACTTCGTGAAGGTCACGGCAATCGTCGAAAGTTTGAGAGAAGAGGAAGATATGGCAGAAGCACGCAAGGGGAGAGCCAGCGCAGGCAAGGGAAAGCGCGCAGCGGAAGCAAACACCCCGACCATCGAAGGCCTCGACGGCCAGAAAAAACAGGCCCTGGATTTTGCACTGCAGCAGATTCACAAAAAGTGCGGTCAGGGTGCGATTATGAAATTGGGGGACCAGCGTTCCCGTCAGGTTGACGTGATTCCTACTGGAGCACTCTCCATCGACAAGGCATTGGGTATCGGTGGATTACCCCGTGCCCGAGTGGTCGAGGTCTACGGCCCTGAATCTTCCGGAAAGACGACCCTGACACTTCATGCCATCGCCAACGCCCAGAAAAACGGGGGAGTGGCGGCTTTCATCGATGCGGAGCACGCCCTCGATCCAACCTACGCTGAAAAGCTCGGTGTCGATCTTGAAAACCTTCTGGTTTCACAGCCCGACAGTGGTGAGCAGGCTCTGGAGATCGCAGAGATGCTGGTCTCTTCCGGAGCCGTCGACATCGTCGTCATCGACTCGGTTGCGGCATTGGTTCCGCGTGCGGAACTGGAAGGCAACATGGGCGATTCCCATGTGGGTCTTCAGGCGCGTCTCATGAGTCAGGCATTGCGCAAACTGACCGGTGTGATTCACCGTTCCCGTACTACGGTGGTCTTTATCAACCAGATCCGTGAAAAGATCGGTGTCATGTTCGGCAGCCCGGAAACCACCAGTGGTGGTCGTGCCCTCAAGTTTTACTCCTCTGTCAGGATTGACATTCGCCGTATCGGGGCGATCAAGTCCGATGGAGATGTGAGCGGGAACCGGACCGTCGCAAAAATCGTCAAGAACAAGATGGCTCCGCCCTTCAAAAAGGCTGAGTTCGACATCATTTTCAATGTCGGTATTTCCTACCATGGAGATCTTCTGGATCTCGGAGTGGAGCACGAGTTGGTCAAGCGTTCCGGAACTTGGTACTCGATGGGCGAAGAGCGCATCGGTCAGGGCCGTGAACGGGCGGTTCAATTCCTCAGGGATCATCCGGAGATGACCCTGCAGTTGGATGCGGAATTGAGACGCCGGATGTTTCCGGAGAGGTTTGCATCCGAAAATGAGAATGAACAGGCAGAGCCGGAAGCGGCCCAGTCCTGATTCGCTGTTGATCGAGAGATAAATGAAAGGGTGGCAGGCCGGATTGCGACGCAGGAACTCTGCGACTTTTCATGGTGGATTTCCATGCGCTCAGTTTTCCAGTGTGATCCAGGTGGCCACTTTCAAGACTCAAGAGAGATCACTCAGCCGAAGAGGCCCAGGTGATCAGGTGAGATGACAGGAGTGAAGCGATGACCCAGGACGAAAGAGTCCAGGAGATGACAGGAAGTTCGTCAAAGGACGGTTCTTCCCGTTTCAACGATTCACAGCAAGGGTCGATGTTGCTGATCGCCCTCGCAGTGCTGACGTTGTTGTCGATCATTGCAGTGACCTTCGTGGCGTTGATGCGCCTCGAGCTCAAGGCGACTGAGAATTTCCGGGACAAGAGTCGTGCACAACTGCTCTCCAAGTCTGCGGAATCTGCGGTGATTTCGATGCTGCGCAGTCGACCCTTTTGGGACATGCCACGTCTGATGAACCGGACCAATGCTCCGTGGATCTATGGTCTGGTGGGCGGAAACGGATTCAGCCGTGAGGGAGGGTTGCTATCACTGAAGGAGAGTGAGGGTGACGAAGCCTCTCTCGCTTCCGATCTCAGCAATCCTTCCTATCCGGGATTCAATGATTTGCCGGCTGGGGAAGACCGATTCAAGACAAAGTTGATTGATACCTCTGGGCAGATCTATCTGAACGGTGAGCAGGATACGCTCGCCCAGATCCTGACCAATCTCGGCCGGGCCCTGAAGTCCAACGATCGATACGGGGTGAACCCGCTCTGGACCGGCCCCAATGAATCGGGACGTCAGATCGATGGCGAAGAGATCATCAAGTTCCGCAATCGACTACCCGATCGTCGCTTCTCGTCGAAATCAGAACTGGCCGCTTTGATCGGCCGTGAAAATCTGGCTCTCATCAGTGATTTCGTCACCGCTCATGCCTACGTCAATCCCTACACCTATCGTTCCTCCGCTGCGCTTCCGGTCGTCAACACGTTTGACTCCGGTAACAGTGGTGGCCAGAACATCGGTACGACCGGGGTGAATCGTGGAAATGATCCTCGGGACATTCAGGCCCAATCCGTGGTGGGGGCAACCCAGCTGACCTCTGAACCGAGAGCACCCATCAATATCAATACGGCTTCTGAGCCGGTGTTGACCGCAATATTGACAGGGTTGGGAGGGCGCAGGGCGTTCCCCTTCATGCGGATCAGTAAACAGAGTCTTGAAAGTGGCAACGCGGGCTCCATCGATCTGGGTGGTGGAACTCTGGCACCCGTCAAGGAAGAGTTGGCCATCCAGCAGACGCCGGTTTGGGTCTACAGTCAGCCCCTGCAGCTCGACCAAGCCAGGAATATTGCCCGGTCGATCATTTCCCAGCGGCGAGATCGGGGACCCTTCAGGAGTTGGACTGCTTCGAACAGTTCGAATGAAGTGGGATTCGAGGATTTCGTCAACAACCTTCCGGCCAACCTGTTCCCACCGCCTTCATCGGTGTACGTGGTTAATCCGCAGTCAAATCAGACTTCCAACTTTTATGGAGAACTGATCGGCGCCGATGGCTCGAGGGAACTGTGGCAGAGGGGCGTTCCCAACAGTGAGCGGGGTTTGCGTCGTCAGTTCAATCTCCCTGCTGACGGCAACAATGCCTGGTACTACGAAATGATGCGCTCCATTCTGGTCTCGAATGCCAACCCGAATACAAGAATCAACAAGGTTAATCCGAATCGTCCTTCGTACCGTGCGGTCGACAAGTCCGGACTCGTCAAACTGGCGGGAGCGGATTCCGGTTCACCCAATGCGGGAGATGTCCGATTGGGTCACACGTCGGAATTCTGTTTCGACAGCAAGGGGGTCTTCGAGATCACCAGCCTGGCGGAGATCACTGGAACCGGTCAAGGCAAGGAAGTCTTCTCGGAGGCGGTCTCCCGCAGTGTGGTCAAGGTTTTTGACGTTTATCACCACACGACTCAGGAGCAGTTTGAGCAGCCCTTCAGGGCCGTTCAGAAGAGCAGCTTTGCCAGTCGTGAGAATATAACCACCTGGCCCGATCCTATCGATTCACTGCAGCCGGAGTTCTACACCGGTTCCGACAAGGATGGACGTGTCGAGATCACCGGCAAGATTGATGCAGAGATCGCCGCGACCAATCCGGCAACACGGGGGACTCGCTGGTTGAGCAACCCGACCTTGCGTCTGGCTCATACCTTCCGCTTCCGGGATGAGCAGTCGACCAGAACCTTGAGAAACCTGTTGCGCACAACCTCCAATCCGGAGGCAAAGATCCGTGAACTGGGCAAGGTTCTCGATGCGGATTACGCCCAGAAGGGAAGCACCTACAAGAGGCGTTACTCCTCCTACACCTGGGGTGCACAGGACAGTGCGCTGGAAGAGGAGAACATTCCAGAAGTGCTGATCGACGAGGCGGACCAAAACTCGGACATCATGCCGGACGGATTGAACAGCAGTATCTTCCGGACCTCCGCTTTGGGTGGCCGTTTCCTGCGTCTTCCTGCGATGATTTTCCGTCAAACCCCTGCTGATCAGGGGGCCGTCGGGCGCAACTACAACAATGATGTTGGAAACATGCCGTACTACAACGGTGCGGTGTCATTCTGGATCAAGCTCGAATTCAATGGGGACGACCCGACCTTCTCGGGCCTTCTTGGAGCGACGCAGGTCCAGACTCCCGTTGGCCAGAATCCCCAGGATTCCGAGGGAAGCCAGTTCTGGATCTGGAAAAACACTGAGGGCCAGCTGCGCATCTCTCGCCTTTACTACCATCAGGCATTTGCCAAGGGTTACACCAGCCAGGCGATCCCGTTGATCGGTAACGAAGACGAGGAAACCTCCGGTGAAGAAGAAGCGGAAACCGATGAGCAGAAGTTCTGGGCCAGAACCGACGTCGTCGTCAATGTGAGTAACTGGAGAGCTCATGAATGGCATCATGTGGCTGTTTCCTATGACGATCAGTCTGCGACAAACCGGATTCGCGTTTGGGTTGACCATGAAAACACTGATGCGGTCAATCACAATATCGGTGAAGGCATGTTCTGCGCTCTGAACGAGGAGGAACCGAAAGATCAGATCATGATCGGCGGTTTCTATCGTGACCAGGCCGTGGCCACCGAGGGTCTCTTCAAGTTTGGAACGAACTTTACTCGCCAGGGTGTGCAAACCGCACCGTCTATCAAGCGTGTTCTTGCAAATGCGACCATCGATGAGTTTCGGGTCTACCTGGGTCAGTACACCCAGGACGACAGCCGCAAGGGCGGTTATTACACCGAAAGACCGGCCAAGTACGCCAACGTCTTCATGGTGCCCTTTGAAGAAGGCATCCAGCGACGCAAGTTGCGCAATATGACGTGGACCCTGTACTCACCGAAGATCTACTCGGGAGCCTCTGTCCAGTTTGATGAACCGGTCATGACGGTGCTCAATGTCAATGGACAGAGTACGGGGCGGACGTTGCAGGATCCCGGGGGTAAAGCCGGGGGAGATGGTGGCGGAAGAAGCAATCAGCAGATCGCTGGAAAGTACCTGTTCGCGACAGGGAGTCAGGATTACGGCAACGATTTCGACCTGGGCTTTTTGGGTTATGAGATTCAAATGCGGGCTGGAACCGCTCAGGGTGGAGCCCTGTCCGGCAGAACCATGGTGTCTCCGGCTCTGGACGATGTCACTCTCTCAGTTTACTTGCCCTCTGCACGCTATCTGATCTCGGAGGTTTTGGAATGAACCTGTTCCCTTTGACTCGCCGGGGGAGCCTTTTCAGTGCTCTGGCATTTTTTCTGTTTGTGACCCTTGTTCCCATGTCTCTCGAAGCACAGGGGGAGGGGCGGGGACCCAACGGAGAAGATCTTCGTCTTCTCGAATTGCTGAAAATCGAAGTCAGCAAGGATGAAAAAACCGGGCGTTACATTCTCGACGTTCAGGGCAAGGCCACCAAGATGCCTGCTGGCACCAAGGTGGACCTGCTGTTGACCTGGCGCTCCCAACTGGTGGAAACCTTTACCGTCACTCTGCCCGTGAGTCGGAAGTTCCGCGAGAGTTTCAAGCTCAAGCCCCTGGAAGCCTCGTCACACAAATACATGTTTCGATCGGTGATCGATCCGAAAAAGCAGACTTCAAAGGTGAAAAAAGAGTTGGCTGGAGATGAAGATCTGTTCCCGCCCGCCGCAGCTCCATGGACCGAGTTTCATTTCGACAAGCAGTTTGTCATTGGCTCTCCCGAAGAAATTGCTGCTGCCAAAAAGTTGATTCAGGATTACTTCGTCAACACCTATACCGAGTTGGCCAAGATCGATGCTTTGGTGAAAAAGAGCATCGCGGACTGCTCGGAAGGCCTGGACTTCCGCAAATCCAGCGGAGAGTTTGATGAATCTGCCTGGCGAAAATTCATGGATAAGAAAGTCATCGAGAAAGTCGCGGATTATCAGGAGGAAATCGTTAAGGGTTTCACGGATCCGAAGTTTTTGGCTTATCGATTGGGGCTCTCCCATCTGCGAGACTTGTCCATCGCCGTGGCCAAGCGTTCGACTCATGAATCCATCAAGCTCTATCGGGTTGAGGGGTTGGATCCATCGCAGAATGACGTGAAACCTGAAAAGCTGGATATCAAGGTAAAGTCCGGGAACCGTGTTCCCCGCAACTCTGATCTCAATAATCTGGTCGAAAAAATCAATGCGCTGATCGGCGTGGGAGTCGAAGAATGATGACGAAACTCTTGAGCCTCAAGTCGCCGAAATCCGGCGGGGCCTTCATTGTATTTCTGTGGATCGCCGTTTTGGGCATGGGGACATTGGTTTCTACACCGGGATGGGCCCAGGACGACGAGAGTGGACCGCCCAAACCGCCACCGACCTTCATCGAGTTGACCAGCGTCAAGGTGAACAAGGTCAAAGACAATTGGCAGCTTCGGGTTTCAGGTAAAGCAACAGATCTACCCGCAGGGTGTGTCATCGATTTCCAGATTCGCTGGAGAACCTTTGTGTTGTACGACTTCAAGATCACCCTCGACGGATCGCGCCGGATTGATGAGAAGGTCGATCTCAAAGGACTTGCCGGATCCATCAGTGGTGCTCAATTGAGATCGGAAGTTCAACCCTCTTCCCAGAGTCGGGCTGTTCAGGATGTCATGTCGAAGGACAAGAAGAAGTATCCGATTGAAACAGCACCCTGGAAGCAGTCTTTCTGGCGTCAAAAGTTTGATATCGGATCAGCGACCGATATCGAAAAAGCAAAGAAAAATGCCCAGTCCTTCTTTCTTGCAAAAACCAAAGAAGTGCTCAATTTGCAAAGGGCTTTTGAAAAGGCCCGCACCGAAGCCATCGACGGAGCCCGCTTCCAGAAGAGCGGCAAATTTGATGGAGCTTCCTGGCAATCTTTTATTGAGCGTGATTGCCGTGAAAAAATCCGCGAACTGCAACAGAATATCAAGGAGTCGTCCAAGAGTCTGGACATGATTCCTCAATCCCGGGACATGAAGTATCTCGTGGAAATCGTCAATGCTGTCGCCAAGAGGTCCTATGATCGTTCGATCAGTCTGTACCGCGAACTGGGACTGAATCCGGATGTTGCGGACATGAGTCCGAAGGATATTGACGTGAATTGTCGTTCCACCAAATTGAGCAGTCTTCAGAAAACGGTCGAGAGACTCTTCGAGAGTCAGCAAATCGACATGTCTCAGCTGTCGAGCTGAAGGGGGCCATCCTTTGGAGAGGTTCTTGCGACACTCTGGTGAGAAGGGTGCGGAATCGGGCGAGGCTGACCAGCGTCAGCCCCGCCCTTTTTCGTCTGGAGGCGTCTCTGAAGAGTCTTCTCCAGCGGTTCACCGGGCTCGGATGTTGGCGTCCAGAGGTTCTTTGCGGTCTCTTCGTGATTTGCAGGTTCCTGATTCCACAAGACCCACGAATGACCCACTGTTTACCGAACTACCGGAAGACGGTCACACTGAACCGATTCGAACGGGTGAGTGGGTTCCCAATCTGGACCACGAGCTGGATCAGGCCCATCGGTTTACCCTTCTGGGGCGCATCTATCGTCCGATCTGGAACTTTTTTCGCAAGACTTTGGGGGAGTCGCTGTTTGGTGGTCGATCCTCCGACTCGTCCAAGGATGGACAGTGAATTCTACTTCAGATTATTTTTGATTCTGTATTGAGCAGTTTTCGTTTTCGTTCGATGCCCTTGGAGATAGGCGATTGATCTTGGATCAACTTTCACTGGGAATTGGTCCTGCGTTCCAGCGATAGGCACCGATGTCGCGGCGGTGGATTTTGCCTTCAAAGTGAATCTGATCTGCGCGTGAGTAGGCCCTGATGCGTGCGTCTTCGAGATCTTCTCCCAATGCTGTGACACCCAGGACTCTTCCTCCGGAAACCTCGACTTCGCCGTTTTCGGTGAAACGTGTACCGGCGTGAAAGACCTGAACGTCATCGTCGATCTCAGAGAACAGGTCACCGCTAATGAGTTGTCCTTTACCCGGGTTCTCCGGGTAGCCATCCGAAGCCAGCACCAGGCACAGTGCGGAACGGGGATCCCACTGGATCGAGGCAGTTGAAGGGCCACTGGTGGCAGTCGCCTCCAGCAAATCCACGAAATCACTTTTCATTCGCAGCAATACTGGCTGTGTTTCAGGGTCACCGAGGCGGCAGTTGTACTCGAGAACACGGGGGCCTTCCTGGGTCCACATGATGCCGACATACAGGACTCCCGAATAATCGATACCGTCCTTGATCAATCCCTGAAGAGAAGGTTCGACAATGGTTCTGCGAACGAGATCGAGATCCTCTGCTGTGGTGAAGGTACCAGGGCAGAATGCTCCCATGCCCCCTGTATTGGGGCCTGTGTTTCCATCTCCGAGGGGTTTGTGATCCTGGGCAGGAGGGAGCAGCAGTGCGTCTTCGCCATTTACCACAGCGAGAATGGAGACCTCAGGTCCTTCCATCATTTCTTCGATGACGACCGTTTTTCCACTTTCCCCAAAGAGGGATCCATTCAGCATTCCGGTGGCGACCTCTGTTGCCTGTTGATGGTCCTCGCAAAGAATCACGCCTTTCCCTGCCGCCAGACCGCTCGCCTTGACTACGACTCTTTCTGGCAAGGTGGACAGTGCTCCAGGAAGTTGGTCAACATTGTCGACGGTGCTGGACAATGCTGTCGGAATCTCGTGTCTGTGCATGAAATCCTTGGCGAAGGCTTTGGAGCCTTCGAGCATCGCCCCCTTTGAATCGGGCCCAAAACAGGGGACACCCGCGGCTCTCAAGAGGTCTGCGAGTCCATCGACGAGAGGGGCTTCGGGGCCGATGACAACATGGGCGACGGATTCTTCCGAACAGCGTTGGACAAACTCTGTGAAGTTGTTTTTGGAAATCGCTGGCCAGCAAGCTCCAAGACGGGACATTCCGGGATTACCCGGTGCGGAGATCACTTCACTCACTCGGGGTGAGCGCGCCAATTGCAGTGCGATGGCGTGTTCACGTCCACCAGATCCGACGACGACGATCTTCATGGGTTTGCCCTCTCTATTCAGGAATTCTGTGGGGGCGATTGTAAGGTGCGATCCCGAAATCCCAAACCGAAGATCGCCCAGAGAAACCAGAGGATGAACCACAGCGGAAGGCCGACGATCAAGAGTGTATCTGCAGTATTGGACTGCACTTGGTGCGGTGATTCCGTAAAGAAATGCTCACAGGCCCAGGCCCAGAGGAAGTTGAAATCGATCCATGTCATCAGGGACAGAAACAGGAAGGTCGTTCGCTGTGGAGAAAGGGGAGGTGTTTTCTTGACCTGGAGCAGGAAAGAAAACAGCAATCCATGAAGGTAAAGTGCGAGAACAGTGGAAGCCAAGTCACCCTTGCCAAAGAGATAGGTATAGAGAAAAGGAAGTGTGAAGGCGACGACCACTCCTGCTTTACGGATCTTCAAGGCTGCGGGGTGCGACCGTTCCTCTTCCATGGAGAAGTGGGTGACGGCAAAAATGTAGATCGTCATCGTCACGGCATGAAGAGTTGCGAGAGAGTTCCATTCGGGGAAAGATCCCGTGCACAGAAGGCTGCTTGAAAAGATCAACATTCCACGAACCAGACCCATGCAAAGGGGCCCCAGGAAGGGCACGAATTTGAAGGCGCAATTGTAGAGAAGGATACATCCGAGGGTCCCTGCGCTGAAAAGGAGCCCCTCACCTGCGGCCTCCCCTTTCATGAGAAAAATCCCTGCCGCCATGATCAGGGCTCCGAGAAGGAACAGCCCAATCAGTCGATCGGCTGTTTTCAGGCTGATTTCCCCACTGACCAGAGGTCGCGGAGGTTGCAAGCCGTTTGCAGCATTCTCCCGATCGCGTTCAACGTCGAGCCGATCATTGAGAGCCATGCCAAAGAAATAGAGGCAGGCCCCCTGAATCAAAAGAAGTGCGGTCAGTGCAGGATCCCAGGGGCCTTCAGAGATCAAGGTTGCCACCAGCACGTTCATGAGGACCGTGGGTAGCAGTTTGATTCTCAGAAAGCGCAGCAAGGGATCACCAGAGTCGCAGGAGATCGTTGTAAGTGACGAACAGGGCCATCGAAATCAACAGCATGAAGGCCACCAGATGAATCGTATTCTGAATCGAATCAGGGACTGGCTTGCCACGAATCCCCTCGATAGTCAGGAACAGAATGTGCCCTCCATCGAGAATCGGGAATGGCAACAGGTTGAAGATTCCCAGATTGATGCTGATCAGTGCCAACAGGAAAAGCAGATTTCCGAATCCAACCTGAGAGACTTTTCGTCCCAGGTCGATTATCCCCACAGGACCATTCAGGTTTTTGCCGTGGACATCTCCTGAGAAGAGAGCTTTCAGGGTCAGGAAGATCCTGCCACCCCAGATCCACGACTGATCCATCCCCGCAGAGATGGCGGCTCCAACTGGAAGCTCTTCACGGAACTGAAGGGCGGCCATCTGTAGACCCAGAGAGGTCATCAGGGGGGCGGGGGTAACAATGAGTTCCTCCGCTTCGCTAGAGCCAGGAGCCTTCAGGGCCAGCGTCACAGGGCCTTCGGAAGCCTGAATCGCCGGTGTGATCTGACTCCATTCGTCGATACGGACCCCGTTGATAGACACGACCGTTGAGCCGTCCCTGACTCCAGTATTTCTTGCTGGAGATCCGGCAAGGGTTCTGCCAATCACGCATTCCTGCATGAGAGACAGGCGCAGATTCTTCTCTTCTGTCAAACGGGTGGATTGCAAAGTTTTGGGTTCGGTGGCTGTGATCCACTGGACCAGGGTTCCGCCGGGAAGTGGAGCGTCAACGTATTCGGTCACTCCTGCAAAGGAGTCACCGATACGAAGGATTTGGCAACCCTCTGTGATGCCCAGCGATTCTGCTTCCGGACCCGCTTTGGAAACCCAACGGGTGGAGGTGCCAATGATCAGGTCTTCCAGTAACCAGCGCCGAAGATTGGCTGATTGAACCTGCACAGTTCTGCCATCGAGAAGGCGGCATTGAAGAAGAACGTCTCTTTGGCGCGCTGCTTTTTCAACGGTGTAGAGGTCGAGGACTTCCACGGAAATCAACTTTTCACTGGCACACTGCAGTGAGACGACTTCGTCACCAGGTTTGAAAAAAGAATCTGCAGGGGACCGAGAGGCAAGGATGGTCCTCGATCGTGCAAGGATACCCAGGCTTCCGGTCGTTCCTTCCACGGCTGGCGGAGGACTCAGAGGAAGACTGGCAGTCTCGGGTTTGCCGTCACGAAGAACTTCCAGATCGAGGACTCCTTCCGCTGTGGATTGGCGCATCGATCGAAGGGATCGAATCAGGAGATCGGCCGGCAAGTCCGCTGGGGAGGTCATGACCAGTTCATCTGCAGGAATGTTGAGACGAATCGATTGAATCTGATCGCCTTCTCTCAGGCCTGCTTTCGCAGCCGGGGAATCGCTCTCCACCGCAGCAACGGTGTTGCTGCTGGCCGGATAGATGCCGATCCGATAGCGTCCGTCCACCGGATTCCACACCGGATTGACGGAGATCTCTCTGGGGGCAGCGGAGTCCCCGTTGTTGCCAGCACGATCGATGGTCAGATTGACAGGCTTGCTTCCTCCGGCCAGAGCGATGGCAGTGGCAACATTGGAGTAGTCACTCCATTCGTCACCGTTGACAGCAAGAATCCGGTCGCCGGATTTGACTCCTGATGTCCATGCGGGCCCCCCGGGATCAGTCATGCCGACGACGGGGGACATCTGTTTGACGCCAGCGGTGAATGCCAGAGCGAAAAGGATCAGGCCGAAGATCAGATTCATTGCGGCGCCGGCAACGAGGACCAGAAGCCTCGCCGGAATCGGTTTGCGATGAAACTCATCATCCGCGTCAGTGCGTTCTTCACCCGGATCTTCGCCGGCCATTTTTACATATCCACCGAGAGGGACGAGGCCGATGACGTACTCTGTTTCTCCCCAGGTGAATGCCAGCAGTCTGGCTTTCCAGCCAAAGATGGTCGGTTGGAATCCGACAGCGAAGGTGTGGACCTTGACTCCCACAAACTTGGCCGCAAGGAAGTGGCCCAGCTCATGAATGAAGATCAAAAATCCGATTCCGAGGATGGCAAGGATAAGATTCAAGGGATCCAGCTCCTGACTCTGTTACGTGTTTCCAGATCCGCTTCGCGAATCACTTCCAGACTATCTGCTGGAACAGGCTCGTGTTCGTCGATGGCCCGTGCCACCAGATCATAGATGGTGAGAAATCCTGAGTCACCGGAAAGAAAGGCGTGAACCGCCACTTCATCGGCTGCGTTGAAGACAGTCCCCAGTGTGGTCCCCGATTTATTCAGTACTTCTCGGGCCATTTCGATGGCCGGAAAGGTGCGATGATCTACTGCTTCAAAGGTCAGTTCACCCCTCGAGACGAGATCGAGAGGCTGGAAGTTCCCGGGGTTACGTTGAAGAAGGTGCAATGCATTGCGGATCGGTACTCTCATGTCGGGCTCACTGAGGTGGGCAATGCTGCTGCCGTCTTTGAACTCGACGAGGGCGTGAATAATCGATTGGGGATGGACGATGACATCGATTCCCTGATCCGGTTCGCCAAAAAGTTCTACGGCCTCAATCAATTCGAACGCCTTATTGAACATCGTTGCACTGTCGATGCTGATTCTCTGTCCCATCTTCCAGGTGGGGTGTGCCAGTGCCTGTTCTGCCGTGACATCTTTCAATCGGTTCCGGTCCCAGCCCCTGAAGGGACCTCCGGAAGCGGTCAGGGAAATTTTAGAAACGGCAGAGGAGGCGACTCCACTCAGGCATTGCTGTATGGCATTGTGCTCTGAGTCCACCGGAAGTATCTCCGCGTCATTCAGGTGTGCAGTGGATTTCAGCAACGCCCCACCGGTGACGAGAGATTCCTTGTTCGCGAGTGCGAGATTTGATCCGCATTGAAGTGCCTTGAGACTGAACTCGAGTCCTGCGAATCCAGTGATTCCGTTCAGGACGAGATCGACCTTCAATTCTTCCAGCGCCTCATGAAGTGCTTCGCTTCCATGAAGGAAAGTATCGGATTTGTCGCTGTCTAGGGGAGACAGCACCAGGATTGCACGGGATTTTGGGTGTTGCTGATGCTGTTGCAGAAGTTGTTCACTGTTGCTGCCCGCTGCAAGGATACAGACTTCAAAGGCTCCCGGGTTTTCAGCAACGACCTGCAGTGCCTGTGTGCCGATGGAGCCGGTGCTTCCAAGGATGGCAAGGCGTGTGGGGGAGTGCGAGGTCGTCATCGTTTGTACCTGTTTCCTGTGTTGGACAGAGTACACGAGGACCCGATTCATTGCAGGCCTGATTGTTCATATGGTCAGACGCTTCTTGATCCTGTGGTGTGTCTCGGTTACCGATGATTTCGCGACACCGCTGATTCTCAAACGAAAGTGGGATGCGTGCTCAGGGAGTTATTCAGAATTCCGACACCGTTCGGCGACTTTCCGGTCTTCGGTTACGGAGCGATGGTTTTGCTCGGGGTCCTGTTCGGCGTTCTTCTTCTCAAGATGGGTGCCCGCCGCAGGGGATTGGATGAAGAGCGAGTCACGGACCTGCCTGTTTCTCTTGTTCTCTTTGGACTTTTGGGCGGGCGTGCATGGTATTGCATACAGTTTCGCCATGATGTTTTTGCAGACGGAGACTGGACTGCAGTCTTTCGCCTTTGGGAAGGCGGACTGGTTCTTTACGGCGCCATTGCAGGAGGATTGCTGGGTTTTGTCTGGTTGCAAAGACGTGAGCAATATGGAAACACCCGAGACTTGCTGGATCTCATTGCCCCTGCATTGGCGATCGGTATCGCCTTCGGTCGACTGGGATGCTTCCTGAATGGCTGTTGTTGGGGAGAGGTTTGCCCTCCGACTTACCCTTTTGCGGTCAGTTTTCCTCCGGGAAGTCCTCCCGCTCAGGCCTTTGGGGACGGAATTAGTGCCAGTCCACCCCTTCATCCGACACAAATTTATTCCACAATCCAGGGAGTGCTCCTTTGTGGGCTCCTGTGGTGGGTGGGCGGTCGCTGGAGGCACAGGCCCGGGCGAACTTTCGCTCTTTTCTTGGGGCTCTATTCCATCGGAAGATCTTTAATTGAGTCAATACGTGCCGATCACGGGGTTTTAGCAGGGGAGCTGACCGTTTCCCAGCAGGCTTCCCTGGTGGCTGCTGCCGTCGGAATTTGGCTCTGGATGGGGGCCCCGGAGAGGGAAGTGGCGGCGCCGGCCGGTTCCGAAAAGGTGTGATTTCCCAAATCACCAATTGCATTGGATTTATATTTCCTGAAAAATCGGAAATCCGTGTTGACGGAAGAGATTCTGTCTGTACGATTCTCGATCTGCTCGTGGTTTAACACTTGCGGATTCCCCCGGCATGATTTGCCCGCCGAGTCGCTTCGGTGAAACGAAGCGACCCCGGGTTCTGTCGGCTCCGCTCGAATCGCGAGATTGTTCTTTGAAAATTTGGGCCCGTGACGCAAAGAAGGTCTGCGTTGCCCTCCCCGGGGCGACGCGACAATGACCTGAACTTTGTAGTTCGGTGAACTAATTTGACTAAATAGCGACCCGGCATCACGCCTGGTGCAGCTCATGGTCTTGGGGCATTTTTGTCTTGAGGTCAGGAGTTCGCCCATGTGGGTTGTCGGAGAATGCCAAAATTAAACTGAAGGGTTTGATACTGGCTCAGAACGTACGCTGACGGAATGGATTAGGCATGCAAGTCGAACGCTTGAGCTCTTCGGAGCAAAAGAGTGGCGAACGGGTGAGTAAGGCGTGAATCACCTACCCTGTTGAGGGGGACAACCATTCGAAAGGATGGCTAATACCCCATACGCTCCTTCGGGAGGAAAGCTGGCTCTGCTGGCGCTGCAGGAGGGGTTCACGTGCTATTAGCTTGTTGGTGGGGTAATGGCCTACCAAGGCGATGATGGCTAGCCGGCCTGAGAGGGTGTCCGGCCACACTGGGACTGAGACACTGCCCAGACTCCTACGGGAGGCTGCAGTCGAGAATCTTCCACTAATGCGCGAAAGCGTGATGGAGCAATTCCGTGTGTAGGATGAAGGCCTTAGGGTTGTAAACTACTGTTGGAAAGGCGTAATCCCTGGGTGTTAATACCATTCCAGGTTGAACTCCTTTCGGAGGAAGCAGCGGCTAAATTCGTGCCAGCAGCCGCGGTAATACGAATGCTGCAAGCGTAGTTCGGAATCACTGGGCATAAAGAGCACGTAGGCGGCCTATTAAGTCAGCTGTGAAATCCCTCGGCTTAACCGAGGAACTGCAGCTGATACTGATAGGCTTGAGTACGGGAGGGGAGAGCGGAATTCCTGGTGGAGCGGTGATATGCATAGAGATCAGGAGGAACGCCGGTGGCGAAAGCGGCTCTCTGGACCGTTACTGACGCTGAGGTGCGAAAGCTAGGGGAGCGAACAGGATTAGATACCCTGGTAGTCCTAGCCGTAAACGATGGGTACTAAGTGGGGGGACTCCCAAGGTCTCCCTGCCGGAGCTAATGTGTTAAGTACCCCGCCTGGGGAGTATGGTCGCAAGGCTAAAACTCAAAGTAATTGACGGGGGCTCACACAAGCGGTGGAGCATGTTGTTTAATTCGATGCAACGCGAAGAACCTTACCTGGGCTTGACATTCATGTGGTACCAAACCGAAAGGGGCGGGACCGTCTTTTGGCGGAGCATGAACAGGTATTGCATGGCTGTCGTCAGCTCGTGTCGTGAGATGTTGGGTTAAGTCCCGTAACGAGCGCAACCCTTGTCCTTATTTGCCAGCGAGTAAAGTCGGGAACTCTAAGGAGACTGCCGGTGACAAACCGGAGGAAGGTGGGGACGACGTCAAGTCATCATGGCCCTTACGGGGTGGGCTACAAACGTGCTACAATGGTCGGTACAAAGGGCGGCGAACCAG
>JAPOLY010000116.1 GCA_029976805.1 bacterium | reverse complement strand
GCTATCCAGACACAGGCATAGAGTCCGATCTCTCCGGGCTGGATCTTTCGCGTCTCCGTGGGCCACATATCGTCGCCTTCAAGAATTTTGCGGTAATACCAGCGAAGCTGATCGCGATCCCGATTTTCCACCATGCCCAGTTGTTGCCACTTCTCGATGGTCGAGACGTGCTCTTCGATCCGGTTGATGACGTGATCCTGTGCACGGCCCGATACAAATTGGATCGGACGGTCGATCAGAATGTTTTGCAGAGCCTGGTACACCTCTTGGGCATTCGGCCTGTTTTCCGCTTTGTAGGAGAGGCATGCGAGGCACAGTCGCTCCAGATCCGCTGGAATCTCGGGTCTCAGTTCTCTTGGGATGACGGGGTCGCCAGCAAGAATGGAAGAAACAGTCGGCGGTTTTCCCAGCTTTGCGAAGGGGTGCCTTCCGGTGAGGCATTCATGAAGCATGACACCCAGGGAATAGATGTCAGAAGACGAGGTTGAGGCTTCACCCTGAAGACTTTCAGGGGATGCATACGCAACCGTTCCGCTGAAGCCCTCTTCCTGAGTGACATCCGTTACCCGGATTGACAAACCGAAGTCGAGAATGCGCACCTCGTGAGCGGGAGTGACGACAATGTTTTGCGGTTTGATATCGCGGTGGAGGATGCCCGCTTCGTGTGCAGCGGCCAAGGCTCGGGAAACTTCTACAAAGATTTTTGCCAGTTGTTTCGGTTCGAGGACGGCACTGACATTGTTGAGTTCATGGCCATCGATCAATTCCATGACGATGGCGGAGTGCCCCTCATTTTCGATGACACCGTACACGGTCACGATGCAACGATCCTCAAGAGCGGCCGCCTTGCGTGCCTCTTCAAGAATCCGGGTGCGCTGATTCAGGGTTCCTTCATCGGAGTTCAGCACCTTGATGGCAACCGGACGATTGAGGGTCAAATCCCGGCCGCGGTAAACCACTCCGATTCCACCTCTGCCGAGCTCTCCATCGATCTGGTATCCAGGAAAGTGAGGGGGATCTTCCGACCTGTTTTCGCCCTGGCGAGAGGACGACTGCTTGCGGGGAGAATACTCCACCGTTTCGTTGTCATCCTGTGTCATGCTCACCGCCCCATCGCCTGACAAACAGCCAAAGATCTACAGATCAGATTCATTTGTCTTCCATCCGATTTCCCGGAGAAATCGGTCAGTTGCCATCATATTCCATTTTTCGGGCACATCCTGCCCGTCTTCTGCGGCTCTCTGGTGTGGAGGAGTATCCGGATCAGGGATTCAGGAGCCCGCAGGAGGGCAGAGGAGCCGTTTCAGCACGGTCCTTTGGGACTTTTTGCATGGGCGACAAACTCTTCGAGGGGGACCGCAGCAATCACTTCGGCAATCAGGTCCTCCTGGCACTCATCCCAGGATTTCAGCCGGATACAGCTTTTGCCCATATCCAGTTTGACGCCCCGCTTTTTCCAGTCTTTGACAAACTTCTTCTGGATCTTGTCAAAGCAGTACAGACCGCACAGATAGACACCGTAGTGATTTTTTTGAGCCGCGAGAGCGGCGTACATCAAGGGTTCACCATTGTAGGTGTCGGGGTATTTTTTGAGGGGGACTTCGTAGCAGAGCATCCCCCAGCGCATCACTTCCACATAACCCTTCGGCAAGTGTTTGCGCACGAGAGCTCTCAGTTTTCGCATGGTCGGCTGGCGATCTTCAGCCAACTGATCGATGTACTCTTTGGGGGTTTTCGCTTTGGATGAAACCAAGGGTATATCCCGTCAAAAAAATGGTCCTGTTTTTTGAGTAGGGCGGATCTATTTCTGAATCACCATGGTACAGCGGGGAATGCGACTGAAAAGAAGCAAACTTCACTGGAAGATTCAGCAGGCTTCGGGAGACATCACCAGCGTTTCCCGGAGCTACTTTTTATTCCGGATTTGTTTCGTGAAGCCCTTTGGGAAGGTGTTTTTCGATGAGTTGCTGGTAATTAGTTTCTGTCAACCGACTGCGCAAAGAAGCCATTTTTTCACGCAGTTTCGCGGCTTCCTGCTCACCCAGATGATCCACAGAATAGTTCAGCAAATTGCTGAACGCGTGGAAGAGAAGGGCGGGATTATGAATCATTTGAACCTGATCGAGAGTTTGCTGATAGGAGTCCTCGGCAGGGGGGCGTTCGCTGACAAAGAACCAGGTTTGCATCAAGAGAGCCTGGGATCGTAATCGGAGATGACCCAATTCATTCGCTTCTTCGATCAACTTTTTGACGATGGCCCATGCCAGAGGAAGATTGTTTTGTAACAGGGCGTACTGCCCCAGCGAGAGCCTCGCCTCGAGCCAGCCTTCAGGGCAAGGGGGATCGCTGCTTTCAAAATGCTCGATGGCCGAAATCAGCATCGCCTCCCCGGTCGCATAATCTTCTTCGAGGGTGCACAGCTCTCCCCTTCGTAGATGGCGATAGCCAACCAGGCGAGGGTATCGATCCTGAATCCGTGGCAGATAGTGTTCCGCTTTCTCAAGCGCGTGAAGTGCAGTGGAAGCATCCTTCAGATCGATGGCGCAGCGACATGCATTCAGGTGAGTGGCGACGAGCCGGGGCCACTCTCTGGCGGATTCCATCCTCTGAATCCTCTGTGGCTCGTACCACAATTCGATTGCCTTTTTGGGCTGGCAGGACTCGCGAAACGTCGACCCCAGCGTGAATTGAACACTTTCCTGGAGGGCAAAATCCAACCCCTGTGAAATCTTCAGGGAGTTTTCCAGGAACTCCGTCGCACCACGAAAGTTCCCCAACTCCATGAGAGCGAATCCCCTGGCTGAATCGATCAGTGCCTGCTGCCAAAGTTTCAAAACTTCATTCTTCGGTGCAGAAGTAGCACTTTCAAAATCGTTGAGGATCTTCAGGGCAGTCGCCGGTTGTCCTTCCCAGACCCACCGCTGGCACTGGTGATGAAGAGTATAGACGTGGAGTGGAGAGTCCGGTCTGACCCGGGACGACAGATAATCCAACGCCCATTGAGTCTCTTTTGCCGGAATGCCGCGGTAGTCCACTCCACGGATGATAAAGGCGGAGATCAACTCTCGGGCACCTGCTTGATAAGTGCTTCGGTGATCGAAAAGAGATTCGAAGGATGATTGGAGGGGTACAGACATCAGATCGGTGATGACCTGTTCTGCGGATTCCGGAGATTGAAACCCGAGGCCTTGTTCAAATCCGTGAAAATCAGAGATCAACTCACCGATGTTTTCACTCCTGGAAAAGGCGATCCATGCCGGATCGATCCAGGCAGAGTCGATTTCGTGATCGGTGATATTGGGGAGGGAGCTCATGGCGTCACCTCCAGATTCACGAAGTTGCCGGCAGGGGTCTTCTCAGCGGAGATGACCCAGCGCAGGGAAGTCACCGAACCATTGGCCGCGGCTTCTTCTCCGGTGAACTCGAGCAGAACTCTGAGACCCACCGATCGCGCGCGGATCTGGGTGATGCGGGTCTGGGGAAGATCGAGCCAATCCTGAAAACCCAGAAGGGCTGGAGGGGTTTGTCCCGGTTGCTGCCATTCACACACCTGAATCAGAAAGTCCAGTTGGAAAGTTGTGCTGAGAAGCAACGGCATCGATCGGACCGGCGAAGGGGGAGGGACCGGAACGGCAAAGATGAAGTCGGCCCCGGGGCTGGGCGGCAGGTTTCGGTTGTTGTGCAGGTAAACAAAGCGAAGGTGGTCTCCCTCTGCAGGTATCAAAGACACAGGCCCTGTGCTCAGCATGGGAGGAAGAGGAGAAGCGCTGACCTGAAGGCTGCCCAGATAGATGTCGGAAGGGCCATTGGCCGCGGCATGGAAGAAGCGCCACGCCGTGATCCCCTGCCGGCGGGAGAACCGCTCTTCCAGCCAGGGGGTTTTCAAATGGGACAGGGCACTTCCCAGTACGGCCAGTTGGGGAGGGTTGGTGGGTTGTGGACCAGGGTCTCCCTGGGCGAAGAGCGGTAACCCTGTGGAAAACATCAGAATCCACAACAGGGTTCCCGGAAGGAATCCTCTTTTTATCCGACGGCATGCTGCTGTTTGTGGATGAGAAAGACGGCTCAGTTCACAGGATTCGGCGTTCCTCTTCATGAGGTCACTCCTGAGGTCGGGAAGCGAACTTCCATTCAGCGGCGGGCTGAATCAGGCTTGCGGCACACCAAACCGTCAAGGCCTCTGACTTTTCCAACATAACCTGTATGAAATGGAAAGAGCAAGAACGCTCTTCCACGCGTCCGATTGTGGACGCTCATGGAGGAATTTCGAAATTGAACGTGTGCCTGTCAAGACAGACGCCAAAAAGGCTTTCACACCTATTATGAAAATTCAGGGGCAGGTGCCGCCGTTGTCGTCACACTCGAGGGTGTCATCGGTCGGATCGATATCGCAATCACCGGTTGGTTCGGGAAGTGACCCACCGCCACCGAAGAGAGATTCGAGCAAGGTGATGGCATCAGAGATATTGACCCCGCCATCATCGTTGATATCCGCCGAATCAAAACATCCGGGATCGCCACCACCGCCAAACAGATAAGCCAGATGGTAAATGGCATCGGCTACATTGGTGGATCCATCGAGGTTCACGTCTCCCCGGCGGAATGGAACTCCGGTCAGGGTGAGATT
>JAPOLY010000105.1 GCA_029976805.1 bacterium | reverse complement strand
AGACACAGAGATTCTTGCCGGTGATCATGTGATCATCTTCGCCTTGCCGGAAGCGGTGGAGGCGATCGAAAAATTGTTCACACGCAGGAGAGGTTTCCTCCGTTGAGGTTACGTCCCATCTTCGCAGTTCTGGGACTGCTCCTTCTGGTTCTCTCCGGCTTGATGCTGATTCCCCTGGGTGTCGCCTGGTCTCTCGATTCAGCGGAAGAATATCCTGCCTTCATCCTTTCGAGTGTTATCACTTTCCTGGTCGGTGGGGTTTTCTGGGTGCTCAATAACAAAACCATCGGTCTGCTGCGTGCACGGGAAGCCTTTGCGGTGGTGGGGATGAGTTGGCTTCTGGCCAGTTTCTTCGGTGCATTGCCGTTCTGGTATGCCCCTTCGGGTATTCCATCCCTGTTGGATGCCTGTTTTGAGACGATGAGTGGTTTCACGACAACCGGTGCCACCATTCTTCAGGATATTGAAGCGTTGACGCCGGGGCTGCTGTTCTGGAGAAACCTGACCCAGTGGTTCGGGGGCATGGGATTCGTGCTTTTGACACTGGCCGTGATGCCGCTGATCGGTTCAGGCAGTGTGCACATGTTTCGGGCAGAGGTTCCCGGTCCCACCAAGGAAAAACTGACCCCCCGAGTGACACAGACAGCGCTCTACCTGTGGGGGATCTACACGCTCTTCACGGTGGCGGAAGTGCTTCTCTTGTTGCCAGAGATGAATTGGTTCGATGCCACCACGGTGGCATTGAGCACTCTCTCAACCGGTGGTTTTTCGCCCTACAACCAGAGCATTGCCCATTTCAACAGTGCCTATGTGGATGGGGTGGTGACCTGCTTTATGCTCATCGCCTCCATCAACTTCGTTCTTCACTTCCGCTTCTTCTTCCAGGGACAGTTCAGGGCTTTCAGCGAAAGTGAATGCAAGTTCTTCTTCACCGTCGCATTCGCTTCGATGTTGTTCATTGCCTGCCTTCTGTATGGAACCAGTGTTTTCCCGGCGAAAGTGGACCAGCCCGAGGCCTACTCCACTTTTGGAAACTGCTTCAGGGTTGCCAGTTTTCAGGTGGCGACTCTCTTTTCCGGTTGCGGGTTTGTGACGGCGGACTTCGATCATTGGCCCAATGCCTGTCGGGTGTTGCTGGCAGTTTTGATGCTGATCGGGGGGTGTGCGGGATCGACCACCGGAGGGGTCAAGGTGGTTCGCTTCATGATGCTGATCAAGTTCAGCCTGCGGGAGATCGCTCTATTGGTGCGACCCCATGCGGTCATCTCCCTCAAGTTCAACCGTAAAAACGTGGAGCGGGAGATCGTCTCGCGGGTTTTGGGATTCCTCGCCCTGTGGATGCTTCTCTTTCTGCTCTCGGTGATGTTGTTGGCCCTGATTCTTGATCCGGGCTGGTCAGAAACAGCGGGAAGCGTCGACCCTGAATCGGCTCAGGTGGTTTCGGGTGCATTGGAAGATGATCTGTTGTTGACCGCATTTGGAGCGACACTTTCGACCTTGGGGAATATTGGCCCCGGTTTTGGGGGAGTGGGACCGTTGGAAAACTATGCGGATATTCCTGCACCGGGCAAAGTCTTGCTGATGCTGCTCATGCTTCTGGGCAGGCTGGAGATCTACGCGATTCTGATCCTGCTGTTCCCGTTCACCTGGAGAAAGTGATCGTCTTCAGGGCAGGTCGAAGAGCAATACTTCCGATTCGGATTTTGAGGTCATGGTGTATTCGGCCGTTTCTTCAATGCCCACACCGTCGCTGGTTTGCAAAGTCAGATCGTTGATTTGCAAGTCACCACGAAGAATCTGAACCCAGTGGCCCCTGCCTTCACCAACGGGAACGGTGACCGTTTCTTCAGCGGTCAGAATTCGGCGGTAGATCTTTGCACTTTGACAGATATGCAGGGCATCGTCTTCAGGGTTTCCGGAGACCAGAAGTTGCCAATCGCCCCAGCGTGCTTCTTCCGGGAAAGCACGCTGATCATAGGTCGGATCAACCCCATTCGTCTCTGGAAGTAACCACACCTGATACAGGTGGGCTTCATCCTTCTCGGCATTTTTCTCGCTGTGAACGATACCTCTCCCCGCACTCATCACCTGAACTTCGTTTTCGCGGATGACTCCAGAGCCTCCGGCAGAATCCTCATGGGAGAGTGAGCCCTTGAGTATGAAGGTGATGATTTCCATTTCCCGGTGAGGGTGTGATGGAAAACCGGTGTTCCCGGAGATGCGATCCTCGTTCATGACCCGAAGGCAGCGCCAGCCCATCCAGTCTGGATCGTAGTATTCACCGAAGCTGAAGGTGTAGCGGGCTTCCAGCCAACCGTAATTGGCGGAACCTCGCTCTTTAGCTGGGCGCAGTTTCAAACGGATGCCATTTCATCCAGCAGCCACGCCATCGTTTCGATTCCTTTTTGGTAGTCGGGAAGGTGAAACTTCTCGTTGGGAGAGTGGGCGTTGTCGTCGGGCAATCCGAGGCCGAGAAGAATGGTGTCCATTCCCAAAGTGGATTTGAGATCGCTGACCACCGGGATAGAGCCACCCTCGCGGATCATCACCGGCGCTTTGCCAAAGCCCTTTTCGACAGCCCTTGAGGTGGCATCGAGCCAGGGGCTGTTCTGTTCAACCAGAACCGGTTTGGCGCCATGGTGGCAGTGAACATCGATGGTACAAGTCTCCGGACAAATCGACTTCAGATGCTGAACCACCAGATCGGCGATCTCATCCGGATCCTGATCCGGCACCAGCCTCATCGACATCTTCGCACTGGCGTGGGCGGGGAGAACGGTTTTGGCACCTTCTCCGGTCCAGCCACTGAGCAGACCGTTGATGTCCAAGGTCGGTCGAGCCCACTTTCTTTCCAGTGTGGAGTAACCTTCTTCACCGTGAACCACGGGAACTTCGAGGTCGGCACGAAATCCTTCCTCATCGAAGTTCAGTTCGCGGATCGCCGCACGTTCAGCATCTGTGAGATCGCGAACCTTGTCGTAGAAACCGGGGATGGTGATGTGTCCCTTGTCGTCGCGCAGGCTGCCGAGAATTCGGGTCAGGGCGTTGGCAGGATTTTCCACCGCACCGCCGAAAGACCCCGAGTGCAGATCGCGGTTGGGTCCCTGAAGGTGAATCTCCAGATAGACGAGACCTTTCAGCCCCACGGTGATCGCCGGCATGCCGGGGCCGAACTGGGAGCAATCGGCGATCAGTGCGACGTCCGCAGATAGTTCATCCTTATGAGCTTCCAGGTAGCCGGTGAGATTCGGTGACCCGATCTCTTCTTCTCCTTCGATCACAAATTTGACATTGATCGGCAACGAGCCTCGGGATCGGAGTACTCCACAGACTCCGCGAACGAGTGCGAGGGCCTGGCCCTTGTCATCGGTGGCACCACGGGCAACCAGATCGTCACCTTCCAGAGTCGGTTCAAAGGCACCATGGCGCCAGAGGTCGAGGGGTTCCGGAGGCTGGACGTCGTAATGGCCATAGATCAACAGGGTGGGTGCGCCTTCGGCCCCGGTCCATTGGGCCAGGCAGATGGGGTGGCCATCTGTGTCATCGAGGCGGGTCTCAAATCCTGCGGAGGAGAGCTCTTCCTCGATCCACTGACCCGCCCGGCGGACTTCTCCCTTGAGGCTCGAGTCAGTCGAGACGCTGGGGATTTTGAGCCATTCGATCAGTTTCTCGACGTGTTCGGACTTTTCCGAGGCAAGTTGGTCGACGACATCCTTCATATTCTCACTCCTGCTTTCCCGGTCTGCTGGTACACCTGTCATCCAGTCCGTAACATAAACTCCAGCCCTTCCGGGTGGGAGCCTCAGTCGCAGGAATCCCGTCGGCCGGGCTCATTTTGAGAGTACTTCAGTCGATCCCGCTTTTTGGGGACCGGGAAGAAAGGAAGCCAGCGATGGATATCAGCATCGAGTACTGCGTTAAGTGAAACTACCTTCCACAGGCCACCAGTTTGGCGGCCGACCTGAATGAAAAATATGGTGTGGAAGTCCGCCTCATCGAGAGTGGTGGCGGAGTCTTCGAGGTTGTCGTCGACGGCGACCTGGTCTTCAGCAAAAAAGAACTGTCCCGCTTTCCCGAGCACTCCGAGATCCACTCGGCAGTGGACAGCCGCAAGGCCTGATTCAAATTGAATCCGGCCAGGTGAAACGAGTGTCGAAATGAGTGATTCACAGGAAGTCATCTTTCAGGTTACCGATGTCCATCGATCCTACGGAACAAAGGATGTTCTGAAGGGAATCACCCTCGGATTTTTCCGGGGTGCCAAGATTGGTCTGATCGGAATCAATGGCTGTGGAAAATCGACACTTCTGAAAATCATCGCCGGAGTCGATGACGGCTACGATGGAACCGTGACTCTCGCCAAGGGTGCGACCATCGGTTATGTCCCGCAGGAACCTGCGCTCGACGAATCAAAGACGGTGCGTGAAAATGTTGAGGTCGGGGCAGCCAAGGTTCGTGGATTGCTCGATGAGTACAATGCGGTCACCGAGTCCCTTGCCACCGAACTCTCCGACAAGGATATGCAGGAGGCTTACGACCGCCTGGCAGAACTGCAGGAAAAGATTGATGCCAGTGACGCCTGGGAGATCGATCGCCAGATCGATCAGGCGATGCACGCACTCAATTGTCCTCCCGGTGATGCGGCGGTGACCCACCTTTCAGGAGGTGAGAAGCGCAGGGTGGCACTTTGCAGAACCCTGTTGGCCCACCCGGACATCCTGCTTCTCGACGAGCCGACCAACCACCTCGATGCGGATACCACTGCATGGCTGGAGCGGCATCTGGCGAACTATGAGGGCACTGTCCTGCTGATCACTCACGACCGTTACTTCCTCGACAATGTCGTGGGCTGGATGCTCGAAATCGACCGTGGCTGCGGTACTCCTTTCGAGGGCAACTACAGTCAGTACCTGGAGCAGAAATCGAAGATGCTCGAAGTGGAGCAGCGGCAGGAAGACGACCGTCGCAAACAGCTCAACAAGGAACTGGATTGGATCCGCCAGACTCCACGCGCCCGCGCCAAGAAGAGCAAGGCCCGCGTCGAAGCATTCCACAAATTGCAGGAACAGGTTTACGAGTCCCGCAAGGATGTGCCGGCACTGGCGATCCCTTGTGAGACCAAATTGGGCGACAAGGTTCTGGAAGTTCGGGGCATGACCAAGTCCTACGATGGTCGCACCCTCTTCGATGATTTGACCTTCGAGTTGCGCCCGGGAGCGATCGTGGGGGTCATCGGCCCGAACGGTGCCGGAAAAACTACTCTCATGCGTCTGATCGCTGACCAGATCGAGCCCGATTCGGGAACCGTCACTCTGGGTTCGACGGTGGAGTTGTGCTTCGCTGATCAGAGTCGTCAGGAATTGGACAACGACAAGACCATCTACCAGAACATCTCCGAAGGCTACGACGTCTTCCAGGTGGGCAAGGTGGAGATTGCCAGTCGCGCTTACGTTGCCCGCTTCGGATTTACCGGAGAAGAGCAGGAGAAGAAGGTCGGCGACTGTTCCGGAGGTCAGCGCAACCGTGTGCAAATGGCCAAGATGCTGCGTCGCGGTGGAAACCTGGTCATTCTCGATGAACCGACCAACGACCTCGATATTCCGACTCTGCGATTGCTGGAGGAGGCTCTGGAAGCTTTCCCCGGGTGCGCCATCGTCGTCAGCCACGACCGTTACTTCCTGGATCGTGTGGCGACCAACATCCTCGCCCTTGACGGCGAAGGGGGTGGGCGTTTCTTCGAGGGGTCCTACGAGGCCTACTCCGAGAAGATCCGTACAGAGCGGATCGAGCGTGGAGAAGACCCCGAAGTCCCCAGGGGGACCCACCGTCGGTTCGCCTGAACTATTTTTATCTGCAAAGCCTTAACCAAAATTCCGGATTTAAGTCTTGTTGCGATCGTCATTTGGATTGTAGTCTGAACGCCGACAAAGCAACGAGGAAGTCAGGCCCGCCCGGTCTCCCTTATTCAGGGGATTTTGGCTTTTCTTCGTGGGGAAATCTGTTCGAGCTGGGTCTCGCCGAGGCCTGAGCAAGTTCACGCACTGTGAAATCATGGGTTGAGAAATCAAGTGCAGTGAGATGCAGGTGATGAAGGGGAAGAGCCAAATGAAGAACCACAGTTTAATTCTCAGTGTCGTTGTACTTCTTCTCTGTTTGATGGGGTGTAAAGAGAACAAGTCAGCTTCTGTTGCTCCCGGAGCACAAATCGATCCTTGTCCGGTTACAGCCGCGGCAGCGGTAACCGTGGCCATCAATGAAGTCATGTT
>JAPOLY010000045.1 GCA_029976805.1 bacterium | reverse complement strand
GTCAATATGGCGCTGATTCAGATCAACCTGTCCCTCTATCCCGCTCCGGAGGGAATGGATCTGAATGATATGGAGGCGTGGAAAAGCTTTGCTGCCACCCTGCCTCCTGCAGCATTTCTGATTCCCGTCATCGCCCATCTCGCTCAGGCATTTCTCGGTGGCTGGGTTGCCGCCCGAATCGCGCCCGCCCATGTCATGGGCATCGCTCTCACCATCGGCGGAGTCTCGATGCTGGGCGGCCTCATGAACCTGATCAATCTGGCTCCCCCCGCCTGGATGTGGGCTGAGTTGCCCTTCTACCTGGTCCTCGCAGGTCTTGCAGGCAAACTGGAGTTGAAACGCAGAAGCAGTCTGGCCGGTTCAGACAAGGCCTCTGCATGAGCAGAGTCGTCATCGACCAGCCCTATGAGTTCGTTCCCCCTCACAAAGGGGGAATGCTGCCACGGATGCTCGGCAACCTGCTGCTGCCCCGAACCCTCGACCGCAGCTTCGGAGTCACTTCGGCCCGCGTCGAGGGTCAGGAGAAGATCAGAGAAGCACAAAGGGCGGGGCACGGAATCCTGATCACCCCCAACCACCCCCATGCTGCCGATCCACTGACCCTGTTTCATCTCTCCCAGGCGACCGGTTCCCTCTTCTACGTCATGGCCAGCTGGCATCTGTTTATGGAAGGGGCTCTGCAAAGGTTTCTGATTCGGACCATGGGCGCCTTCAGCATCTACCGGGAAGGGATCGATCGATCCTCCCTGCAGTTTGCCATGGAAGTCCTTGAGTCCGGCGACCGCCCACTGGTGATCTTTCCGGAAGGAGCGGTCACCCGAACCAATGATCTTTTGAGTCCGTTGATGGATGGCGTATCGACGATTGCGCGAGGCGCCGCTCGCAAACGGGCCAAGTCGGATGGCGGCAAGGTTCTGCTGTTTCCGCTGGCCCTGCGTTACCGCCTGGAAGCCCCGGTAGAGGAAGCGATCGAACCGGCACTGCAGGAGATGGAAGAACGCCTCTCGTGGAAACCACAAAATCAGTTGCCGATGCTGGAGCGGGTTCGAAAAGTGGCCCGTGCATTATTGGGGCTGAAGGAGATCGAGTTTCTGGGAGAGGTTCAATCGGGAGACCTCTTTGAACGCTCCGCCCGACTGATCGATTACTTGTTGCATCCGCTCGAAGAGGAATGGCTGGGTGGTCCTCAGGAAGGAGACGTCGTCAAAAGGGGTAAAGACCTCCGTTCCACCATCCTCAAGGGGATGGTCAGCGGCAAAGACGACATCGATGAGGAGGAACGGGATCGACGCTGGAAACAGTTCCGCGCCCTCGAATTGGCGCAGAAGATTTCCCTCTACCCCCGCGGCTACCTTTCCGAAAATGCACCCGCCGACCGTTTTCTGGAAACTGTGGAGCGTCTCGAAGAGGATTTCATCGGCAAGGCGCGGCGTTATGCACCCCGGTCAGTCACCCTGACTGTGTGCGATCCCCTCGAGGTCTCCCCGGATAAGGAGACTGCCGAGTCCGTCCCTCTCATGGATCAGTTGGAGGAGCGACTGGAGGAAACTCTGGGGATCGAACATCTGGAGTTTGGTTCCGGCAAATGAACCGGGTTCATCTCCACCGACTCGGATCCAGAACTCTTCCGGGGTTTCTCTGCTGTTTGTTTTTGGTAGGCTCGGTGGCGATGAGCGTGTTCGGCTCTTCCGTCGATGCAGGGTTTTCGAAGAATGATCCCCAGGAACCCTTCAAAGAGAAATTCTCACTGGAAGCAGCGCTGCGATTCTCGCAGAAGAGCGCCGATCAATGGGCCCGGGATCGCAATTGCGTCACCTGCCATACCAACGGACTCCACCTGATCTCCATGTCCCAACTGAGCCCGACTTCTGAAGGGAATCAGCGCACAAGGCAGTACGCAAAAGATTACCTGAAACGCTACATCGTGGATGAGACTCCTCCTTCCCGCCAACACGGATCGGTGGAAGGAAAAGTGGCGACGACCTGTTTTCTGGTATTGAGTGACATGGCCACCAATCAAGAACTGTCACCGATCACCCGCAAGGGGCTGGAGCATTTGTGGACCCTGCAACAGGAGGACGGATCGTGGAGCCAATGGCTGAAATGCGGTTGGCCCCCCTACGAATCGGATGACCACTTTGGAGTCACCCTGGTAGCACTGGCGATGAGTGCGTTACCCGACTCAGAGAGATCGACCGAAGACGCAGCAAAGGGAATTGCCGGAATCCGGAACTGGTTGGCAGAGCACCCTCCCGCCAACCTGCATCACAAGGGCATGCTGATGTGGATTGCCCGTCATTGGGATGATTTCATGCCAGAGATACCGGTGAATTCATGGTGCAAGGAATGGCTCTCGCTTCAGCGGGAGGATGGGGGTTGGCGTCTGGTTGACCTCGGTGCGGGACAGTGGAAACGTGCGGACGACGACCTGGAGGAGCTTCCCAGCGACGCTTACGCCACAGCCTACAGTATCTTCTGCCTGCGCAAGGGTGGACTCCCCGCGGACCACCCCGCCCTCCAGAAAGGGCTCCAGTGGCTTCGGGATCAACAGCGTCAGAGCGGAAGGTGGTTTGCCAGATCCCCTCGCAAGGACGGACATCACTTCATCAGTCATGCTGCGACGCATTTCGCCCTTCTCGCCTTTCAGATTTGCGAGCCCGAAGCACCCCCTCCAGTCAAATCGGATTGAGACGACCCTTCCGGCTCTCGCAAAAAAGCGGTCTTGAAATCCCGTCTTTCCGGATTCAGGAAGTGGAAAGAACTGCAGCAGGATCGACCTAAACATTGATCAGATCTTGACCTATCCGCCACTTGATCCCTTGATCGGCAGCGGAAGTCTGCAGACAATAGACATGAGCAATCTGGGACCTGTCCAAATCCCATTTCACGCTGAAGTGATCTGCCGAATCCGGTTCCCACTGGGTCCCCAAACCCAGAGGGCACCCTGACCCCTTGAAGGAGACTTTCTTGTCCGGAATGAGTCCTCCTGCCCAGTCCCGGGGAATCTCTTCGACCCCCTTCATGTGGGTACTGATATTCCTCAGCTTGCTGACCCCCTTTGCTTTCTCTCAGGCGGCCTTCTCTCAGGAAGCGACCCCGCCGGAATCACTCGATGGCTCCGCCGTGATCGTCACCATTTTGGGAACCATCGATGGCGGAACCTTCGAAGATTTCAGGGATACCGTTGAGGCTCTCAAGGAAAAGAACCTCCGATTCCTCATCATCAAACTCGACACCCCCGGTGGAACCATCGAGGCGAGTCGCCAGTTGGCGGAATACATCGACAATCTGGGCGATGAAAACATCGAAACCTTCGGCTGGGTGCCCAATGGAACCAGTGCTTACAGCGGTGGAACCCTGGTGGCCTTCTCCTGTCGCAATCTGGTCATGGGAGACAACAGTCGAATCGGTGACGTCCAGCCCATCGATCTTTTCGGGAATGAACTGCCGGAAAAGATCCAGACGACGGTTCGGGCCGACATGCGTCGCTGGGCCCGTGAACAGGGCTACCCCACCGCCCTGGCCGAAGCGATGGTCACCAAGGAGTTGGGAGTCCTTCGCGTTCGCACCGGCAATCGATCCGAAAAATTCCTGACCGATCAGGAGCTGGATGACTTGCCCGCTGCGGAGAGAGCCGCAGCCTCCGTGGAACGTATCGTCGAGGTCGGTGAAATCCTGACCATCGATGAGAAGGAAGCCTTCGATTACGGATTCATCAGTTACATCTGCCAGACCCCTGAGCAGTTGCTCAATGATTTCAATCTCTCCCGCCTGAATGTCACCACCGCAGAAGAAGTTCTCGGCCAGCGCCGTATCGGCGATGCCGGTGGCATGGCTCTGGATGCCTTCCGGGGTTGGGGGCGATTCATCAAGTTCCTGTTGATTCTCGCCCTCGCCCTGAGCCTGGTGATTGAGCTCAAACTGCCCGGAGTCGGTCTGGGAGCGGGACTGGCTCTGCTCTTCCTGTCCCTGTTCATGACTGCCAACTACGCCGACGGTGGCGTCGGGTGGATCGAATTGACAGTACTGGGTCTCGGCCTTGTCTTCGTCTCCTTTGAACTCTTTGTCATTCCCGGATTCGGGGTCGCCGGCATCCTTGGACTGGCTGCAGTGATCACCTCCATGGGACTCTCCTTCCAACCGGTGGACAAACCGCTGAACCTGAAAGTTCTCAGCGAGGATTCGCTGATCGCAGCGGCCGCCTTGTTGGCGGGATTGATCTCGATTCTGGTCGTGACCTACTTCCTGCCCGGCTCGAGAAAGTCTTCCGGATCCCTGGTCGACAGTTCGGATCTTGGTTCACAGGATCCCTTTGAGTCCGCCCCCGACTTCCCCGGTGCCCATTTGCAGGTCGGTCAGTCGGGCCAGACTCTGGAAGTGCTGAGGCCCGCAGGTAAAGCCGATTTCGACGGCGCCATCATCGATGTGGTTTCCGTCGGTGACTTCATCGAGAAATCGATCCGGGTCACCATCGTCGAGATCGAAGGCAACCGCATCGTCGTCCAAAGTGGAGAGGAGGCCTGAAATGGAATGGTGGCTTCTTTCCATTCTCTGCCTCACCGGATTGATCCTCATCTTCCTGGAGGTGTTCATCCCCAGTGGCGGAGTTCTGGCCATCGCAGCGCTTCTCTGCATCGGTTATTCGATCTGGGAACTCCACTTGCAGGGAGAAACCACACTGGCCATCGTCTGTGCAGCCCTGACGGCAGCATGGATCGCACTCCTCTTCCGTTTCTGGATCAATCGGGTCGGACTCAAGGCTGACCTCGGTAACGCAGATTCAGTCGGCGATGACGTCAGAAACTCCAGAGAAATGATCGGCGAAAGAGGCCTCGTCATGTCGGACCTGCGCCCTGCCGGTATCGCCCTGATTGCAGGCAAGCGTCTGGACGTCGTCGCTCTCCAGGGATACATCAACAAAGGGGATTCGGTCGTGGTGATTCAATCCGACGGAAACCGAATCGTTGTCAAAAAAGCAGAATCGGAAGAGTCTGAATCCTGATCGTGGGCTTCACCTCTTCGTTCATGAGAATTGAGGAATAATGGGTAATCTTCCAACACCAGTCTTCATCGCCCTGCTCTTTGTGGTGGGTGTATTGCTACTGGTTCTTTTCATTGCCTTCATCACCTTTGGCAGGCTCTACATTCAGGCGCTCTCATCCGGTGTCAGAATCAGCGTCTTCGCCTTCATCGGCATGTGGCTGCGGAAAGTTAACCCGCGCATCATCGTTGACTGCCTGATCATGGCCAACAAGGCCGGACTCAATGATGTCCACAGCAACAAACTGGAAGCCCACTTCATGGCACGGGGCAATGTTCAACGGGTGACCCAGGCACTCGTGGCCGCCAGCAAGGCCCACATCAACCTGAACTTTGACCAGGCTGCAGCCATCGATCTCGCCGGCCGTGACGTCCTCGACGCGGTGCGCACCAGTGTGCAACCGAAGGTGATCGATGCTCCTTCAAAGGATCAGGCCAGAACCACCGTCGATGCAGTTGCCGGAGACGGTATTCAATTGCGGGCCCGCGCCCGCGTGACGGTTCGAACCAATCTGGCTCGACTGGTCGGTGGTGCCACGGAAGAGACGATCATTGCCCGTGTTGGTGAGGGTATCGTGACCACCATCGGTTCCGCCTCCAATCACAAGGAAGTGCTCGCCAACCCGGATCTGATGTCGAAGACCGTTCTCGACAAAGGCCTGGACTCGGGAACCGCTTTCGAAATTCTCTCCATCGACATCGCCGACGTCGACGTCGGTGAAAACATCGGTGCGAAGCTGCAGGCAGAACAGGCAGAAGCAGACAAGCGAGTGGCTCAGGCACTGGCTGAGAAACGCCGTGCACTGGCGGTTGCCAAGGAGCAGGAAGAAGTCGCTGCCATCGCGGCCAACAAGGCTGTCCTCGTCCTTGCTGAGGCAGAAGTCCCGAAAGCGATCGCCGATGCATTCCGCTCCGGCAATCTGGGCGTGATGGATTACTACCGACTGAAGAACCTTCAGGCAGACACTTCCATGCGTGAATCTCTGGGGCACGACGAAGAATCTGGCTCCGACGAACAAGCATAAGTCTGAAAGACCGAATCGATGGAATCCTGGATCTACCTCATCATTTTCGTTATCGTCCCGATCATCAATCGACTGATCGAGATGAACAAGGCTCGTGCCGAGAAGGCCGCAGCTGAAACGAAACGTATGATGCGCAAGGAGATGCGAAAAGCGCGCAAGGAGAAGTCCTCCAGGCAGATCCAGGTCGACACCGATCCGGTCCCACCCGCTGTCGCGAAAGATCAGGGCTGGCAAACCGTGGAAGCCCCTCTTCCCTTCGCACCCGACCCGAGTCCCGTGGAGTCGGTGCCTGAGGTTGAAGAGGGCGGAATGTGGACGCCCGGGGGTTGGGTGGATATCCCGGATGGGCAGATCGATCCGCGAACCGGACTCCCCCTTCCCGTTGGCTCAGAGATCACCGGAAGAGAATCGGTACCGGGGCTGGAGATCTTTGCTCTGCCCGAGATCGAAGAGGTTTCACCCCCTGAACCAGCAGAGTCACCCGGTAACTTCAGCCTGGAATCCAGCAAGGCGACTACGGCTTACCTAAGGGATGATATCGTGAATGGCGTCGTCATTTCTGCTTCCTCGAGAAAACGCCGCCGCCTGTCCAAAGCACAGCTCCGTGACCGGCTGATCTGGCGCGAGATTCTCGGTCCCCCCCTCAGCATGCGGGAAGAAGAGATTTGAGGCTGACCAAGACTTCTTGAGTTCGGATGACGGCGAGTGGCAAAAGGTCTACCATACCACCGTCAGCGACCTTAAGCCGGAGTGGCGGAACTGGCAGACGCGGCGGATTCAAAATCCGCTGACCTTCGGGTCTTGTGGGTTCGAGTCCCACCTCCGGTACCAACTATTCATTTCGATTCAGGATCCGCGTTGCGAGGACATCGTAATGCGACCCCTCACCGACCTGATCCAGCTGAAAACCGAGATCGATCAACAGCAATTTCACCTCTCGCGGATTCACCCAACGCTCGTCGACCTCGTAGAAGATCTCCTCAATTCGATCCACAAAGTGACTCTTCATCAGCTCGCGGATCACGACTTCCTCGTGACCTTCCACGTCGATCTTAATCCGCACAGGCCACTTTTCTCTGGGAACAATTTTCTCCAGATCTGCAGCACAAACGGTCGTGATTTCCAGAGTCTCTCCCGCCCCTGAATCGTCCTGACGAAGAGAGGCTCCGCCAGAATGGTTTTCGGGAAGAGAGATCAGTGTCTGCCCCGACACTTCAGAGACTGCCACTTCACAGATCTGGCACTTGTCTGAGACGTGATTCAAATCCAGATTTCTCGTCAACAGGTTGGCCACCGCCGGTACAGGCTCAAAAGCGAAACATTGCCGGGAGTGTGGATTCAGTGCAGCACCAATGGTGTAAAGTCCCTGATTGGCTCCGATATCGAGAAAGACAAACTCGTGTTTGACCGCTTGGAGATGATCCCAGTAGAAACGTCCGTAGGAAGCCTTGATATAGAGCCGAAAGGTCGCGTCGCCGAAGTTTGTTTGAAACCGGGGTCCATACAGGGAACGAATCGTCTTCGCCCCGAACCAGCGCCGGAATCTGAAGTCGAGGGATTTGAGCCGCTTTTGCAATCGACTCCTGAAGCGTTGCAATCGACTCGGACGGACAACAGTCTTGGTGACATTTCCGCTCCGTGACATCTCCGACACCCCCACTTTGAGTCGAGACAAAAAAAAGGGGTCCACCAAAGCGAACCCCTTTGAAAACTCTGATTTTGACAGTCCGAACTTTAGCGTTTGGAGAACTGGAAAGAACGGCGTGCTTTCTTGCGGCCCGGCTTCTTTCTCTCAACCATTCGCGAATCCCGGGTGAGGAAGGTTCCCTTGCGAAGGGACAGCTCATTCTCCTCATTGAGACGGGCGAGAGCCCTGGCAAGTCCCATCACGATGGCACCGACCTGGCCGGTGGTTCCACCGCCCTGAACGTTGGCCCAGACATCGAAATTGCCCTCGGCCTGAACGGCACGCAACGGCTCGAAGATGCGGTCCTGATCAGGAGACAGACGGAAGTAATCCGTGTGCTCCTTGCCATTGATGTTCATTTTTCCGCTACCTTCGCGGATGCGGACACGGGCGACAGCAGTCTTGCGTCGTCCAACTCCCCAGGTGTAGTCATTGGGCTTGGCCAATTGTTCTCCTTTTGATCACCCGGAGGCGATCTTCCTCAATCTCTACTTGTCTGTAATACGGATCTGCTCGAAGTGAGATGCCTGTGCACCCATGTCATGCTCGGCACCAGGGAAAACCTTCAGCTTGGTCAGCATCTTTTTTCCCAGGCGACTTTTTGGCAACATGCGACGCACGGCCAAACGCACCACTTCCTCAGGCTTGTTTTCGATCATCCACTCCATGGTGTTTGAACGAAGTCCACCCATGTATCCGGTATGGTAATGGTAAAGGGTCTTTTCACGCTTGGAGCCGGTGGTTCTCACCAAGCTGGCATTGGTCACCACCACATAGTCACCCCCATCGACATGGGGTGTGTAAGTGGGCTTGTTCTTGCCCATGAGAATGTTGGCGATTCCCGCTGCCATGCGACCGAGGATCTCCTCGGAGGCATCCACGTGATACCAGCCACGGACGACGTCCTCCTTGTTTTGGACGAAGCTCTTTTGAGGGCTGTAGTTCTGCATTCTGTTCACCTTGATCTGTCCCCCGTTTCGGGATCGTCGAGACCGACCGCTTCCACACGATCGGTATCCAATCGGGAAGGCCTCCCGGCCATCAGCCGAATGGAGTCCTTTCTGCACCTCCGAGGGTCCGAAGTGCAAGCCCGGATCGTATTTGTATCACCGGATACTGTCAACGGACATCCGCTATTCTGCCTCGAATTTCACGGATGAAAGGGAAATTAACGCTCTTCCGGCTCTCCGGGAGCGGGCTTCTCAGGCTCCTGCTCCCGATCGCGGGATCGGTCCCTGCGCCGTACTTCGTCCAGAGAGGCGAGCAGATTTCTTGAGAGGTCCATTCCCGATTCCTCCCTGAGGGGAAGGAGGTACTCCAAGCGGGCCCTGAGACGCGTTAAATCGCCTCCTCCTGCGGTTTCAAGCCAGGCCTCCACATCGGTATCGTCGAGCCACGGCCGTGCAGGAAAATCAACTCCGAGCACCCGCTCCCACGCCAGTAACACCGATTCCTGTGGTGAAGGAGGAAGTTTCACGTCTCCGGCAACGAGAAGAATCTCACCGGTTCCCGGCGGATACCAGATCTGAACCTCTCCCAGAGCCTCACGGAAGGAGTGAAGAATTGCCGCGAACTCGGGGATATCGATGCGATAAAGCTGTAGCCATTGAATCACGACGCCACCGGGTGCTCTGCGTTCCGCCAGCAATCGATGAAAATCAGGGGTAAACAGGGGAGTCGACCAGGGTAACCACGGTTCAGAGGGCTGGACTACGATGGCATCCCACAGCCGGTTGTTCTGAACCAGATAGGACCGGGCATCTTCCAACACCAATTGGGGTGCACCTCGACCCCGGAGCGCATCATTTTCGACGGGAAAACTGTCGGCCCCCTGATCAGAGAGCAACGCAGTCTTGACCGCCGGTTCGATCTCGAGGACGACCATCTCCCCGTCCCATGTCTTGACCGCCGAAGCCACCGTCGTTCCTCCGCCAAGGCCGACCACCAGAAGACGTCCTTCACCCGGTCCCGCATGGGATGGAAGGACTCCAAGAAGAACTTCCGTAGGAAGGTCCGCAAGACTTGGCTGGGCAGGATCGATGGCCACGCTGCCTTCTATCCGCCCTCCCACTCTCAAATAGGACGTGTTTTGAGCCGGGTCTTTTTCGATCAACACGTTGCCGAACTGTCCTGGGAAAATCCCTACAACCTCTCGCGCTTGCCACGCCGGTAATGCTTCCCCTCTGGCGATCTCACCCCGATCCCATTGAAAAACACCGGAAGCCATCAGCGCTTCGTCCCAATACTTGCTCGCCGCTGCGAGAAGCAAGCCTCCGCAAAGAAAAGCACCTGCGGTCGTGCCGTGTGAACTTCTCCGCATCAACGGTACGCCCCCCGCAAAGGTCAGGAATCCACAGGTCACAAAGAGACCCAGGGTTCCATACTCCGGAAGAATCCAACTGGCAGCCAACCATAACCCTGCGATGCCTCCGACCAGTTGGGCGCCTTGCAGGACTCCTGCCCCCCGATCCAGTCGGCCACTTTCACCATGATTCAACATCAGGGCTGGAACGATGATGCCCACACAGAATGAGGGCAAGCCGACAACAGCCAGAATCATCAGGGCTTCTCCCCAGCGAATTCCGGAGACCCCTTCGGCACTGAACCACTGGACCATGCCCAAAAAGACAAACGGTGAGACGGAGAGAAGTAGCAGTGAAAAACCCTGTGCGATCAACCAGAGTCCCCAGGCAAATCGTTTCACCCGTTCGGCTCCCAGTTTTTGACGCATGGCAGGCATCGCCTGGGCACCGGCCGCACCACCGAGGAGGATCGCTGCGGTCGTCAATCCAAAGATCGTCAAGGTCGAGCCAAAGACTTCGCCGAGTGCACGAATCCAGCCCAACTGCAGAGCCATCGTGGTCAAACCGATCCACAGCGTCAGCAGGATATCCCCGCGCTGGACAGGAGAATCTTCCTCAGCCAACTCAGAGGGAACACGTCCCTCGACATCTTCCTGGCGACAACACCAGAGCAGCAACAGGAGAGCGATCGTCAATGAGCCGGCTTCCCCCAATTCGGGCAAAAGAAGAAGCGGAGTGATCACTGCCCCCACAGCACTGCCCAGATCGAGAGCGCTGACGCCATGGGAGGTTCGCTGCTGAACCTGTTCTCTGGAAGCATTGAAGGCGGCCGTGATCGCTGCACCCAATGGAATCGCTCCACAAAGAAGAGGCAACGAAAGCAGTAACCGCAAAGGTGCTGAACTGTAAAGCCGGCTGCCATCAATCAGGATGGGCAAGAGATAAACGGTCCACAAACCTGCAGGAATCATCCCCAGCAAGGCAATCCGACACCAATGGGAAGACCCTGAACGACGCTCATGCTGAACCGTCACCAGAATCAATCCAGCAGCCAGGCCCAGCAAACCCAGATTCATGGCGAGGGTCACGCCATTCAGGGTGTTGCCAAAAACTGTCGCCAGCTCTCTCGCCACCAGCACCTGAAACATCATCAGGGCAGCACCGATCATCGCCAATCGATGAATCTGGTTCATGGATTTCGACTCTCCGGTTGGGAGGGGTCCCCCCCGGATTGCAATATCAACACACGTTCCTCCAGTTGCTTTCGACGCTCCGGTGACAAAGGGTCGCCATCTTTCAAAGCCCTGTTGTACCAGATGATGGCCGCATCCACCCTGCCCGCCTGATCCGCCAATGCTCCCAGTTGAGACTTGAGGGCCGGATGAGTCACCCCTTCTTCCTGCTGACGCAACAAGAATTCAAAAGCACCTTCCGGGCCACCGGTGCGACGCAGGACTTCGATGGCCTCGAGGATAAACGCACCACGACCTTCAGCCTCGACCAGATCGATCAACCTGCCGTAGCTTTCCCCCGCTCTGGCCCACTCGCGAAGACGGGCATCCAGGCGGGCGATCCGTAAAATCAGATCCAGTCGACGCTCTTTTTCAGCAGGACCTTCCGCCTGCTTCTCCGCTTCGATCAGGGCTTCACGAGCTTTGGAAAACTCTCCCTCTCTCTGAAGTTTTTCGGCCAAGAGAATCAGGGTGGAGATGCGGGTGGGATCGGGGAGCGCATCTCCGGCACCCTCACTCAACCGCTTGCGAATGGCGATCTGTTTGAGACCATTCAAAGCCTGAGTGTTTTGTGGTGCGACAGCCAGCACACTTTTAAAATGAAATTGTGCCTCTTCCTCTTCGCCGGTCGACAGAAGAAGTTCTCCGAGGGAAAGGTGAGACGGACGATGATCCGGTTCACCGTCGAGGACCCTTTCGAGCAACTTTCGTGCAGCGGACGTCCTGCCCAGTTTCATCTGGCACTCCGCCTGACGATAGAGAGCGCTGCTTTGGCGACCGTCCGCTTCCAGCAACCTTTCGGACTTTTCGAAAGACAACAGGGCCTCCGCAGGATTCTCTGCTTCCAATAAAAGCATGCCCCGTTGGTAAGCGATGCGGGATGGCGCATTGCCTCCCATGTCAGCGGAAAGTTCAGTGGCCTGATCCAGCCTTGATTCACGGTCCGCAGAGGGACCGATCGTTGCAAGAATCAGCAACGCCTCGAATTGTTGTTCCGGCAAAGCGGCATTCAGATCAAGGATCCGCAGGGCGCACTCGATGGCTGCATCATCATCGGAGAGTCTCAAGTCGACTTTCATCTTTTCAAACCATGGCAGAGGCTGATCCGCCACTGGTGTGCCATCGGTGTCAAATTCCTTGAGCAATTCCTGCCAATGGACACGGGAATCCTCGAGGGCTTTCGGCTGTGGCAGAGTCGAAAGCAAACCGGCCCGGATCTGCAACGCCTGAAGGTACATTCCCTGCTGCAAGGCGTCCCGCTCGACCGGGAGAAGAATGGCAATGGTATTGCCCAAACCCTCGATCGCCTCGAAGGACCAGCCCTTTTCACGAGCAGCTTCTGCGAGGCCGAACCAGGCTCTGGCACACGCCGGTTTCGTCTCGACGGCACTCTTCCAAAGGGGATAGGGCCCTTCCCAGTCCCGCAGACGGGCACGGGTGATCAAGGCCAGGACTATCAACAGGACCGGGATCAGTATCTGTCTCCAACCCGGATACTCCCTTTCCAACATTCGCCAAAAACCGACGAGCAGAAACATGGGAGCGAGCATGGGAAGATACAGAAATCTCTCTGCGAACCTCTCGGGGTGTGGAATCCACTGCAAGACAGGGCTCAAAAGAATCAGGAAAAGCGGCCAACCGAGGATCGCCCAGGCTGAACTCCTCTTACGCCAGCAAACCCAGGTCATGGCGATCAACAACATCAAACACAGCAAAGAACTCACGGGTTGAAGAGGGCCTGAGGAAGGGACAAATGCCGCGTGGGAGTAATCCACCGTCAAGCCCACGGGTGCGATCACCAACTTCATGTATTCCACCAACGCCCGGGCGTCGGTCCAGAATGTTGCCCAAAGACTCCCCCCCCAACGGGTTGCTCCCGATCCGGGGTTGTTCTCGGTCAGTAACTGCCAAGCCATGAAGCCGACGACCCCTGTAAGGGGAACCCATGCAGCATGGGCCTGCAAAGCCCTGCGAAGACTGAATCGAGATGAAGGGGATTCCGCTGTTGAGTCGTTTTCTGCGGAAAACCCGCAAAAGATGAGAGCGACCAACGGCAATGTTGCGGACATTTCTTTCGTCGCCATCGCCATGGCAGCCAGTACCGCTCCCCCCATTCCCCTGACCCAGCCTGCTCGCCCCACCAATTTTTCCAGGGGGCGACCGGAGACTCCCAGCAACACCCAGAGATAAAAGAGGGAGAAGAGGACATCCCGTCGCCCAGAGATCCAGGCGACCGCCTCGGTTTGAACAGGATGGACGAGGAAGGTCAGGGCAACGGCAAGGTGAATGCCATTACGAGTCCATGGAAAGATGCGTCCGACAATCGAGGACAACATCCATGCACACAGGACATGGAGTAGCAAATTGTGCACATGAAACGGGATGGGGGCGGAAGGGTGATCAGGAGAATCGATACCGAAAGCATTCAGGATCAGGACATCGATTCGATAGGAAAAGAATCGAAGGGGACGGAAGCCGGTCCGCACCTCGTCTCCCTGACGGGGACCTGCGGCGAGAACCTCGCCCCATTCCTCGATTTCATCTCCAAGGCCGGTCGCTTCACGCCAAAGCCAGTCATGGCCACTGACCAGACGCTCATCGTCAAAGACCCACTGGCCATCAAAGACCGGTGCGTATAGGGCAAGCCCTGTGAACAGGAGGATCAGGAATCGAAGGACTGGAATATCCAGGTTCAAGAACAAACCTCCTGAAGTATCTCCGCAAGACGACGACTCGAATCCCGTCGAAAAAGAATTGGAACCGCAGGGTCTCTCAGTTGCCGTCGCTTGTCCTCAATTGCCTGTGGGTTTTGATTCAACCGAATCAACAGGTCACAGATTTCTGATTCCACAACTTCATCGCAGTCCGGTGTGAGTGGAAACCAGCCCTCGTCACCATGATAGAGATCCGGAATGCCACCGACCTCCGTGGCCGCTACTGGCAACTGGCGAGCTTTCGCCTCCTGAACCACGAGAGGGGTTCCCTCTCCATGACTGGGCAATAACAGCATGTCCGCCCGATCCATCGCTTCCCGAACACCTCTGGGATCTTTCGACCCGGACAACTGGGGAGTGTAACCGTTTACGCCGGTCATGGGACCATCGCCGATGACCTCGAGGGTCAATACGACTCCACGATCCATGGCTTTTTGAATCCCACGCAAGGTTCGACCATACCCTTTCGACTCAATGCGCTCTCCGACCCACAACAGTCTCAGTCCGGCACCCTCCCGACTCACAGTGGCCGGCCCTCGAAAAGCTTCATCGATCCCCACCGGCAAGACTTCCACTTCCCGAATTCCGTGCTGATGTTTCAACTCATGAGCCATCTCTTCACTTGCCGCAAGAATTTTATGGGCGCCCGACAGCCCCTTTCTCAAAAGCCAGGAACCGGGGAATCGGCGACCGTGATGGTGAACGTCACTTCCATGGCACCAGACCACCAGTGGGTTCTTCCTGGCATGACAAAAAGAAGCGGCGAGATAAGCGCCCGGAACGCCCCAGTGAACCAAAGAGACTCCATGATCGGGAGTATGCTTCCAACTGCGCAGAGCCTTGCGCCCCGCCAGTAACCACGAAAGGGCGGTCAGGAAGCCCATTCCTCCCTGCCGAGGGGCCTTGCCTCCAGACAGATATCGAAAGCGACGGACCCGGAGTCCCAGGTCTTCCTCTTCAAGGGGATCATCGGGGTGTATGGCAGGAGCAATCACGTCCGTCTCAAACTCATCGGAGAGATCCAGATGAAGATCACGGATGAACCTGGCACGCCAGGGTTCGATCTTGCCGGGCCAGGAAGCGGAAAAGACTCTGAGTGAGGAAACCGGCATTACGGCAGTCGCTCACGCTCTCGCAAGGGAGCACTGACAGACCTGCGAGAGAGAGCGGCCGTCGACTTTCCCGAAAACCATTCTGCGAGACACCCGAAAAGGACCAGCTGAAGCCCTGCCAGGGTCAGCAATGCCCCCAAAATCAGCAGAGGGTAGCGATAGTGGATCGTTCCATCCGCCAATCGCAAGTAAGCGATAAAAGCGAGAATGGCCATTCCGGGAAGACCGGTCAGGATTCCCCAACGGAGAAGGCTTCTGCCTGGACGATCCTGACCTCGCAGATAAACCATGACGGTCACCAGGTCGATCGCCGCCGAGAAAGCACGGCTGAAACCGAAGTGGGATGACCCGGTTTGACGAGGGCGGTGGGAAACAGCCACTTCTTCCACCCGATGCCCCCAATGGGATGCCACCAGATGCATGAATCGGAAGCGCCCCCCCGCCAAGGGTAACGACAGGGCCAAATCCCGTGAGAGAACCTTAAAACCACAATTGCCGTCATGAAGAGGTGGGCCGCCAACCCATCGAACCACACAGTTGTAGAGCCATGATGAAAGCCTTCGACTCCAGCGATCGGTCCTTTGGTGACGCCAGCCGGTCACGAGGTCGGCACCCGAACGTGCGACTTCAAGCAAACGGGGCAGCTCTTCAGGTGATTCCTGCAGATCGGCATCAATCATGGCGATCCACTGACCGCGACTCGCTTCAAATCCTGCTGCCAGAGCATCGCCTTTTCCAAGGTTGCGTGGCAGTCGAATTACGCGGCAGCGGGGTTCTTCAAGAATCAACCACTCAAGTCGATCAGCAGTGCCATCCCTGGACCCGTCATCCACAAAAATCACTTCAAAACTATCGACGTCGAGATGTTGGAGAGAGGAAACGACCCGGGTCACCAGAGAATCGACCGCATCGATCTCATCCCGGACTGGAATCACCATGCTCAGCTCAATGGAAGCCATCAGAGAACCTCCGGAACACTGACACCTTGATCCCGCAGAATTTCAGACAGGTCCCAAAAATTCTGAATCACATGATTGGGCTCCGTTTTCCCTGACACTGCACGGAATCGGTCTTCTCTGCTGACCAATGCCGTCACCATTCCGATCTCATTCGCGGGATCGATATCCAGCAATGGATTGTCACCTACATAGAGGCATTCGGAGGGACGCAGGTTCAGGTCTGTACAGGCTCGCTGATACAACTTTGGATTCGGCTTGGAGATTCCGACTTGATGCGAAATGAAGATCGCCTTGTGATCGAAATAATCAAGCAATCGCAGCCGGATCAACTTTTCAGACTGTTTGATTTCCAAACCCTCAGTGATGATCCCCAACCGAAGGTCAGTCTTCGCCAATCGCCGGATCACTTCACTGGCATCTTCAAAGGGCTCAAGAAAACGGGTTTTCGTGTCATGGTAGGCAACGATCCCCGCAGAAATGACGACCGCAGGATTCAACCCCTTGAGAGTTCTTCTTGGAAGACGCAGGAGCAACTTGTCGAAGTGCCCTTCATAGTTGGAAGAGAACTCTTTGACGACTTCGAGCAATTCTTCGAGAAGCGAATCTTCATCCATGTTCAGACCTGCTTTGATCATCGCCTTGACACTCGCCCGCCGGGCTTGTGCAGCAAACTCCATCGTCGAGAACAGGGTTCCGTCGATATCGAAAAATATGGCTTTGATCTGACTCATTGCTCACCCTCGATCAAGAATGAGGGTCGCCACCGGGAAAACCCCGGTGGCGACCCCCAATACCAAACCTGAAACAGGATCAGTTGAACAGTTTCTGTTCCTCTGCTCGCAGGTCGACAATCTTGGCGGTCACCAGGATGTAGAGACTGCGTTTCTCATTCAGGTTCGCCTTGCGACGGAAAGCATTCTTGAGAATCGGAAGATTTCCAAGAATCGGCACCGTCGACTCATAGTTGAGTTCGTTCAGTGAGCGGAAGCCACCCAAAAGAACAGTACCACCATCAGGAACCGTCACAGAGGTAAAGGCCTGCTGGAGAGAAATCTCCGGCAGGTCAATCTCTACGAGACTGGCCGCACTGGACAGGGTACCGAGACTGATCGTCACAGTGGAGATCACACCGTTGATCAGGCTTGCAAGAGTCGGACGTACGTCAACAGTGATGTAACGACGATCGGCCGAGATCACCGGACGCACGTCAAGAACGACCCCATCCTGGAAAGTGTCGATCACCGGGTCTGCCACCTCGGACACGACCAGTCCGGTACCACCGGAAACCAGTTCGTAGTCCTGAACGTAGGAGCGCTGGGTGATCACGGACACGTGGACCCGCTGACCATTGGAGGCGGTCACCTTGGGCGCCGTCACGATTCGGGCAGCTCTCTCTTCCTGACTGGCACGAATGATGGCGTTGATCTGGAAGGGATCGAGCCAAGTGACCTGCATCGTCAATCCACGGAGAGTCGAATTCAGACGGCTACCTGCTGCTCCCCCGACAAATCCGTCGAGGATGTTTTGCATGCGACCGGCAGTTCTGTTCTGACCCATGACCAGAAGCGGATCGGCGGGGTCACCCAGATTGTTGAAACCGATATCGGTTCCCCCGGTGCCGGAACTGTTGAGACTTCCGTAAGCGGTACCAAATCCCTGCCCTGGAGGCTGTCCCAGGTTTCTGGAGTCAACACCGATGTCCTCGAGGAAATCGTCGACCATGTCGATGAAGCGGGCTTCAACGACCACGAAAACATCACTGTTTGCACGAAGGTTGCTCAAGAAGTCTTGAATGGAAAGGTGCAAATCACGAGTGGCAGTCACGAGAATCTGTCCCTTGTGACCACTGATCGTTGAGTTGGATTCGTCCCAGGCATCTGCACCACCGGTGGATTCCTGAATCAACTCGACCAGATCGTCGGGAGTCAGCTCTGCATCCTCTTCCTCGTCAAAACCGCCGAAGTCGAAGGGGTTGTCCCCACCGCCGCCTTCACCTTCATCGTTACTGGAAACACGGATCGCCGGTCCAGGGAAGTCGCGAATCTTGTTGAGGATATCGGTCACGTTGTAGATATCGAAGATCAGGTCACCGAATGCATTTTCGGGCTCGGTGATGAAGAGGATGTTCTCCCTGAAAGTGTAGGCCTTGCCGGTAGCCTTCATGATCAGGTCGAGCGCCTCACCCAACTTGACACCATCAAGAGAGAGGTTGACGGAAACGTCAGACGCGTCGATCTCGGGATCGATCGTGATGTTGAGATCACTGACTGAGCGCAGGAACTCCACCACCTCACCCAGATTGGCATCCGGGAAATCAAAAGAAGTCGTTCCGGTGGCAAGAGTACGACGAATCTTGCGAATCTCCGGGGACTCTTCCAAGTTCGCACTGGAGAGATCTTTCAGGCGCTGCTGAACCTCACCCTGCCAGAACCCACGATCGTCCGGGAAACGGAAAGGATCCTCGTAAGGGATCGCACTCGCTTCCAGATCTTCCCATACGCGAGTGGTCTGTTCCTTCTCGCGGCCGAGGTAGCTGACGTAACGGAAGGAGCGCAGGAACTCATTTGCACGATCCTGAAGACGACGCGCAGCCAGATTTTCCGGGTCGATCCCCAGAATCGTCTGCGAAAGCTGAATCGCCTCACGGAAGTCTTCTCGAACCATGGCATCCTCAATGCGGTCCATGAGAGTGGCGATGCGCTCGAGGCGACGCTTCTCGGATTCGCGAGTCAGACGCTCCGCCTCTTCGATGGCGAGGGCTTCCTTCTGCTCTCTCGAGCGCTTGTCCATGTCGATCTTGAGACCGCGGGCAGTGTCGTAAAGCTTTTGGGCTTCAGCCTGCATGTCGGTCACATCGACCCCGTAATCGAACCAGATCAGCCGCTCGCGGGAAAGCTGGAGCAAGCCAAGGGCTTCGTCCACATCTCCTGCATCCAGTGCGGCTTTGCCGTCGGAAAGGAAACGGGTCGCCTCACTGAGGCGCTGCTCTTCCAGCACTCGGACTTCTTCTCCGAACTGCTGAAGAATCGTGCGAATCTCTCCATCCCGACGACCGAGGAACATCAGGCAGCGAGACAACTTCTCTTTCGCTTCCTGAAGACTCGGGTCGGCATCGAGTGCACGACGGTAGGCCCGTTCGGCCGCAGCATAGTTCGCCTCGGCGAACAGCTTGTTGGCCTGCTCCAGAAGCCAGTTGGCCGTCGCACGATCCGCCTGCTTGGCGAGGTTGACCTCGTCAGCAACAGAGCGCACCGAACGATCACCGGGATCCTGGGTACGGTTGAAAAGATCCTGTCCTTCCTCTGCTGCTTCCGTCTTTGGCGGCTCGAAAGCGACCTCATTCGGACGCGGATCCGCAGATCCGCTACAGCCGGAGAACAGAAGCACGATGATTCCAAGACAGACGAAGCTGCTCGGAAGCATGGAGGTTCCGCGAGAGACGGTGGGGACAACACCGTTCTGGGATTTCTGGGTCTCAATCACGAGAGCACCCTTTCTTCTTTCGCCCGCCCCTCCAAGGGACAACGAGCGAGATCGGCAAATTGCAAACAACACACTCGACGTCGGGAGCACTCAAACTCCCGAAACGCCACCTCAGTCCATCGGTGTTTCCGGTTGGGCAAAGGCAATGTTTTCAATCTCTAACTTGGCACAAATGTTCAAAACGTCGATCACGTACTTGTATGGAACTTTCTCAGCAAAATCGATGACGACTGGCAAAGTCGCCGTGTCACCGAGAGCCACATAAGTGTCACGACGGCGCAGAATATGTTGCTCGATGTAATCGAGATTCGGCCCCGGGATTCCTGTATGCAACTCGTAATCAGTATCCAGCACATCACTGGTCGGAACCTGAGCCTGATCGGCGTAGGCCACAACCTGATCACCCTGATAAAGCAGGGTCACTCGGCAATTCTCCGACAGCATCGGACGGCTATTCGACTCTCCCCGGTTCTTCGGGAGATAGGATCGAAGCGTGCCCTCCGGCATCTTGAATTTGGTCGCCAGCATAAAGAAGATCAACAGCAGGAATACCACGTCGATCATCGGGGTCATATCCGCTTCGGCTTTGTTACCGTCCGGATCAACAACCTTCTTTCTCGCCATGATTCCTCCTTTCCTCTTCCTTCATTTCAAAACAGACCAAAAACTGTCGCACACTATTCAACTTTGTAAGGATCCTCAAATCGCTCTCCGATAGCCGCGCAGCGAACCTTGTAGATCCGTGCTTTCTGACAGGCTGCAAAGACCTTATGGATGTTTCCGGCTTCGGCTCCCTGATCACAGCGAATCGTCACTTCCAGCCTCGACAAACGGGCCTGAGGATCCGGGTTTGCATCATTGTCTTCCCAGAGGTCATAGGCTTCCGCTTCCTGCCGCAAGGCAAGCGTCAACTGCTCTACGGTCATCGCCGGACCGTTCATCAACTGAACGATCTCTTTCCCCTCGGAATCGAAGGACACATTGACGAACAGAATTCGACTCCCTGGCTGCGGTTCTTCGACAGTGGCTTCGGAAGCCACCGGCAAAATCACTTCAGCCTGCTGCACAGTCAACTCGGTGACCACCATGAAGAAGACGATCAGCAGGAACACGATGTCAATCATGGGCGTCATGTCCAAGTCGACACCTTTCCTTGCCAGAACGATTTTTCTTTTCTTCTTGGCCATACCTGCTCCATCCAGCCTTAAGCGCCGGCTCCGTCATCGAAACGGGACATCAGCTCAGAGGCGATACTGCTCACCTCAACCGAAGCACCGTCGATGATGGTTTTCAAAATGAAGTACGAAATCGTCATCGGAATCGCCACGATCAACCCCATCATGGTGGTCATCAGTGCTTCCGAGATACCGGACGCCAGATCTTTCGGCTTCGGTGAGGTTTTGCTGGTCGCAATCACGTTGAACGCCCCGACCATTCCCATCACCGTTCCCAGAAGGCCCAACATGGGTGAAATCGCGGCTATCAGGGAGATGTAACTGATCTTCCTGTGCAACTCGGAGGATTCCATCTCGCCTGCTTCTTCCATCGCCTCTTCGATGTCTTCGTAAGGGCGATCGATTTTCGGCAGTCCGGCAGCGAGAACACTGGAGAGGAAGCTGGGCTGTTGCTCGCAAGCGTCCAGGGCGCCCTCGTAGTCGTCGGTTTCAAAAAGGGATTCGACGTGATCCAGAAGATCAGGCGGAACGAGAACGTCACGACGAAGCTGCATACCATGCATCAGCGTCAGAGCCATTCCTGCACCGGAGAGCAGAATCAGAATCACACCCACCGCACCGGCAGCACGAATGTTGTCGAGTACGGAAACCGTTTCGACGGGCGCATCACCCTCGGGCTGGGCGTAGGCCACGACACTGGTTCCCAAAATCAGGGTCACAGCGAAGATGGTCAGGAGAAGAACGCGGGTTGCAGAGGCACCCCGAATCTTG
>JAPOLY010000058.1 GCA_029976805.1 bacterium | reverse complement strand
GTTGGGGACCCCCGGACGCGCAGTGAAATCATCCATTTCATTGTTCAGCAGGAAACCCGCACCGGGGACGAGGACTTTCGATCCGAATGAACCATTCAGGGTGGTTGTGACCGCTACACCATTTCCGTGTTCATCCACGACGGAATAATGGGTGGTTTGTTCCGATTCCTTGGGAAGAGTTGCCTCAGAGACCAAAGAGGTCGAGGGAGTGGCCTTTTCCGGTTGAATACTCGCCGCCTTTTCAGCGAGATAATCAGGATCGAGCAATCGTTCCAAATGGCAGTCGACAAAGTCCGGGTCACCCAACCATGTGTTTCGATCCGCAAAAGAACGGCGCATCGACTCTGCCATCCAGTGAAGGTGACGAGGTGAACCCGCTTCCGAAACCTGAATCCTGGCGTTTTCCATCATTCTTGAAATCTGGGCAAGACAGACTCCTCCCGATGAAGGTGGAGGCATGGTGATGGCGCTGCCGCTCTCGGTCTTGAAGCGAATCGGATCCCGCTCGACACAGCGGTATGTCTTGAGGTCGACGGGACGGATGATCCCGCCACCTCTCTTCATCTCTGTCACCAGATGGTCGGCAACCTCACCTTCATAGAACCCTGCCCGGCCATTTCGGGCGATCAGTTCGAGAGTGTTTGCCAGTTCCGGTTGGCGAAAGATCTTTCCGGAGGGGAAAGCTTTTCCCTCCGGATAAAAAAGATCGGCGCTGGCGCGATAGCGCAGCATCCGATCACGGGTTCCAGAGGAGTTGAGCATTCGATGTGTGCGCTCGGTCATGGCGAAGCCTTCCCGAGCGAGACGAATCGCCGGTGCGAGCACCTGATCTCTGGAAAGGGATCCCCAGCGATCGAGTGCATGGAGCATTCCGTCCACGGATCCGGGAACTCCAGCGGCCAGGTGACCCGTCAGGGAGGCTTCCTCCTTACCCAGGTCATGGGCTTCGGTGTACATCGATTCAGTTGCTGCTTGCGGGGCAACCTCACGGAAGTCGAGAGCAACGGAATCCACCTGGGATTTTTCCCTGCCCACTGACCCTACCAGAAATCCGCCTCCGCCGAGGTTTCCGGCAGCGGGGTAGGTAACGGCCAGTGCGAATCCGACTCCGACTGCGGCATCGATGGCATTTCCTCCTGCATTGAGGAGATCGGTACCGACTCTGGCAGCTTCGGCTTCGGCGGCGACCACCATTCCCTTGCCGGCAGTTCTCGAGACTTCTGGGTTTTCAGCGTTTGTTTTCATCCGTTGTCCTGTCGACGAAGGCGGGGACGGAAAGTACTTCCGTATTGCCATTTCGGGTCAGTGCCTGATGGAAGCCCTTGCGCATCGAGCCTGCACCCGTCATGCCATCCGCACGAATGGCGACAAAGGATGCATGAACATCGCGACCTCTGGGAGATCGACGGGCGATCCGATCGAGAGTTTCGTCGATGGCTTCCTCAGGGGTGGCCCCTTTGCGCATCCACTCGACGACCAAAAAACTGCCGCAGACTCGGGTGATCTCTTCGCCATCCCCGGTGGCAACACAGCCGCCTGCTTCGTCATCGGCGTAAAGACCGTGACCGAGCAGGGGAGAGTCACCCACTCTTCCCGGGTGTTTCCATGCGAGTCCGCTGGTGGTGCAGGCGACACAGATATGACCATCCGAGTTGAGCAAGACCAATCCCAGAGTGTCATGCCCTGAGGCGGGCCCTTTGCCGTCAGGGTGTTTTTTTCGCCACTTGCGATAGGCTTCCTGCGCTCCTTCAGAGAGGGTTTCTTCAACCGGGAACCCCTGATCGGTAGCAAATTCCCGGGCCCCGGCTCCGACGAGAACCAGATGGGGGGAATGATCCAGAACAGCACGGGCGACCTGGATGGGATGACGGTAACCCTGCAACGAGCACACTGCACCACTCTCAAAGGTCCGGCCATCCTGAATTGCGGCATCCAGCTCGACGACGCCGGAACGATTGGGCAAGCCTCCATATCCGACACTCTGGATCGAGGGGTCTGCCTCTGCGGTCATGACCCCTTTTTCGACTGCGTCGAGGGCGGAGCCACCGGACTCGAGTGCTTGCAGTGCGGCGACATTTGCCGCTTTGCCGAAAGGCCAGGTGGAAATGACGATGACTTCTCCGTTAGCCGGAGTGGGGGACTGACCCTGGAGCCCGGTGGAGGCGAGAAAGCCTGCTCCTGCGGCGGCTCCCCGAAGTAGAAAATCCCTGCGGTGCATTGGTCCACGCCCTTTCCGAATGTAGTGGAAGTCTGGGGTATCTCTTCTTTCCGGGCAACCCTCGCCTGAGGTGCACCTTGCGGCTAGGATCAGCCGCCGGAGGAACATGCGTCTCGATCTGTCTATCTTGAATCAACAGCAACTGGAAGCCGTCGAGTTCGGCGAAGGCCCCCTTTTGGTCCTCGCGGGTGCGGGGACTGGCAAAACCCGTGTGATCACCTATCGCATGTCTCACCTGATGGCCCGGAGATCGGTGCAGGGGGACCGGATTCTGGGTTTCACCTTCACAAACAAGGCCGCAAAAGAGATGCGGGAGCGCCTGGAGCGCATGTACCCCGATCTGGATCCCTGCCCCTTGCTGTCCACTTTCCACAGTTTTGGTCTGCAGTTTCTGCGCGAGGAGCACCGGGCGTGTGGAATGCGATCCCGTTTCCCTATCTACGATGACTCTGATACACGGGCTGTCCTGATGGAGATCCTTCGGGAGATCGGCGGATTGAATGCCGCCGAAAGGGACGTCGATGGCGTCCGTGCCAGTATTTCCCGCTGGAAGATGGATTTTGTCACACCGGAATCCGCACTGGACGGTGCAGTGGATGACTATGAGGAAATTCAGGCAAGAGCCTATCTGCGCTACAAGGAGCGAATGCGGGGCTTCAATGCAGTCGACTTTGATGATCTGATCCACTTGCCAGTGAAGCTGTTGGAGTCCGATGACGATCTGCGGGCTCGCTGGCAACAACGATATGACTACCTGTTGATCGACGAATATCAGGACACCAATTCGGCCCAGTACCGATTTGCCCGTGCGCTGGTGGATGATCGCGAGAACTTGTGCGTTGTGGGCGACGATGATCAGTCGATCTACGGTTTCAGAGGTGCAGAAGTCGAGAAAATCCTCTCTTTCAAAAAAGATTTCCCTCTCGCCCATGTCATCACTCTGGAGAAGAACTACCGATCAGTGACATCGATTCTTGAACCCGCCAACGCGGTGATTGCAAAGAATCCGCGGAGGCATCCGAAGAAATTGATCTCGATGCGCGGTGAAGGTGAGCCGATCCAGTTTTCGATCTACGACGGCGAACAGGAAGAAGCCTCATCGGTGGTCGCAAAAGTACAACGCGCCCGCAAGATGGGGGTGCCTCTTCTGAAGCAGGCGATACTCCTCAGGTCAGCCATTCAGGCGCGTCCCTTCGAAGAGAAATTGCGCTTCTTTGAAATCCCCTACACGATTATCGGTGGGCGCAGTTACTTCGATCGCCGCGAAATTCGTGACGCCCTCTCCTTCCTCAGGGCTCTGGTATTCCCTGAGGACGATATTGCTCTGTTGCGGATTCTGAATGTCCCCAAAAGGGGATTTGGAAAAGCGGCAAGGGAAGTTATCGATGAATGCTCCCGCAACCGGGGGATTTCAGTGCAAGCGGTACTCGAGGATCCCGGATTGATGAGCGCCGTTTCTCCAGCAGGCCAGAAAGGCGGCCAGAAACTGATGGAGGCGTTGCATGCGGCACGGGCGGAGTTGAATCACGATGGCAGTGAAGCCCTGAAGCAGCTGCTGGAGGAAGTGGTATATGACGATCACTTGAAAGAGATCTCAGGTGGAGATCCCCAGGATCTGGAAGCACGCAGAACTGCAGTCGACAGCCTCTTTGAATCGGTGGCCCGATTCGAGTCAAAAAAGGGTCAGGGCAAACTCGATCAGTGGTTGCGGGATGTCTCTCTCGATTCAGACAACAACGAGGATCATGGCGGAGATATTCTCACACTGATGACTTTTCATGGAGCCAAAGGGCTCGAGTTTCCGGTCGTTCACCTGGTCGGTGTTGAGGAGGGCTTGATTCCTCATCGTCGAGCAATCAATGAAGATCCGGAAAAGGGTGAAGAGGAAGAGCGACGATTGATGTACGTCGCGATGACCCGTGCCATGGATCAACTGCACATGTCGATGGCCCGTACCCGACGTCGTGCTGGTCGGGATATGGAATGTGATGAGAGTCGGTTTCTTGCAGATATTTCTGAGGAGTGGATTGTTCGTGAGGAGATCAGGGAAGAGGATCGTCCTCCGGTAACAGGAGAGGAAGCGAGGTCCCGATTGGATCAGCTGCGCCAACAGTTGGCAGATCAGGATACGGAATCCGCTCTTTGAAGAGGGGGCCGGCTTGCTAGCGCTGAAGAATCCTGTCGACATCTGGGACGGTGGATGAGTCTCCTGCAACGCCTTGTCCCAGCATTATCAGCAGTAGGGTCAAGGCAGTGATGAGCACCCAGCGGTGAAGCAGAGTGTATTCGGCGGCGAGGGGATCGGGCATCGGGGAAGAGAGAACGATCTCTTCCGGCACTTCCACAACTGGAAGTACCGGAGCAGGGTTATCCACGATCTCTCGCCACTGTTGCTCCCGACTGGGAGTGACAGAATCCTCGTAGATTTCATTCTCCGTGTTTCTGGAAGTGTTTGGCTCTTCTTCCAAGGACATGGGGCCTCCGCTGAATCCGGGTACACATCAGGGTGTACACTGGTTCGATCGGCTGTTTCCGGCATGAACTTGAGCCCTTTTTCTCCCTTTTCTGCATGGGGAGAGGATAATCTGCTGTCGGGACATGAGTTTCCGAGGAAATGAGGATCGACGTGTCAGACAGCCTTCGTATCGGTCGAGAGGTGATAGAGCAGGAGGCCAGAGCTCTGGAGGCTTTGGCTAATTCTCTGGGATCGACTTTTGAAGATGCGGTACGCCTGTTGGCTTCCACTCCCGGCAGGGTTCTCGTCTCCGGGGTAGGCAAGAGCGGAAGCATTGCCCAAAAGGTTGCGGGCACACTGGCGAGTACCGGAACGCCGGCCCTGTTTCTCCATCCCATCGAAGCATTGCATGGCGATCTTGGAGTTGTCGGTGAGGGAGATGTGCTCCTTGCTTTGTCGAAGAGCGGTCACACGGAAGAGCTGGTGAGATTTCTCAAGCACTTTCAAAGAGTCGGCGGCAGTATCGTTTCTGTCTGCGAATCCCTGGAGTCACCGGTCGCCCAGTTAAGCCAAGTGGTTGTGCAAATCCCCATGGTTGGAGAAGCGGGTCCGCTTTCCCTCGCCCCGACCACCAGTGCCGTCCTGCAGTTGGCTGTAGCAGATGCCCTTGCCATGAGCTTGCTGGATGCACGGGGCTTCACTGCGGAACAGTTCGCCCGTTTCCATCCGGAGGGTGCGTTGGGCAGAAGGTTGTTGGTGCGTTGCGAAGACATGCTTCATGAGGGCGACAGTCTTCCTCTCATTGAAGCTTCCGCTTCGGTCCCGGAACTGCTCGTGGAAATGAACAGTAAAGGCCTGGGGCTTGCATGTGTGGTGACAGCTGAAGGGCAGTTTATCGGGGTCTTTACTGATGGAGATCTGCGGCGCCTGCTGACACAGAGTGAGGCCCCCCTGGAGTTGACGGTTCAGCAGGCGTGGGAGAACAGCAGGCGAGAAGAGGCTTCAGGCTCTGACCCCTTGACGGTTGCTGCAGACAGCCTTGCTGCAGAAGCATTGGGATTGATGCGAGACCACCAGGTGACGTCTTTGGTTGTTCTGGAGAAGGACGGAAAGCCCCGGGGAATCGTTCGTATGGCCGATCTCCTCAGAGAAGGAATCCGTGAAGCCTCCCAGTGATCTTTAAAGCTTTCCAGTAATATGTGAGGTGGGGTATCCATAAAAAACTGCAGCGCCGGTGATTCACCGACGCTGCAGTTTTTTTGTGTACTTCTCAGGATCAGTTTCTTGGCAGGTAACGCCTTCCACGATCGCCAGCTTCTGAGTCTTCGCTGGAGCTGGTGAAAGCCGCGTTTGCGAGGGCTGCTTCTTCGAGACGATCGGTTCCGTCCCAACCCTTGATCAGGTCGGCAACGGTCGTGGTTTCGAGAAGCTTTTCAGAGAGCTCCCAAATCTCGGACCAGCGATCCTGAAGAGGAGGGGGTGCAGTTCCACCGAGAAGGCAGTACTTTTTGCGGCTTTTTCCCTCGATACCCTCAACAACATTTTTGAGAGTGATCTCCTCTGGGGGGACGGCGAAGACAAAGCCACCACCGGGTCCGCGGTTACTCTTGAGGTATCCGGCCCTGACGAGCGGCTGCAGCATTTTGCGGGTAAAATGCTCAGGGAGCTGGGCTTCTTCACACAATTCAACCACAGTTCGGGGGATTGCCGGATTCTGTGCCATCAACTGGAGGCAACGAAGGGCGTATTCAATTCCCCTGGAGTACAAGTGAGTCATTAGACTACCTTCAATCTTTCGCGAGATATCAAGTTGGGATATCGCTCGCATACTTGTTAAATTCGAATCTACCCTCTGCGATACGAGTGGTATGGCAGAATCGTCCCGGGAAGATCGATTCACATGAACAATAGCGGACATGTGCGTCCATTTTAGGGGTGAAAGGCGGCAGTTTTCCAGATTTCCGGGGAAACTGCCTTCTCAGTGACCGAATTCACCGCTGAATACTGCTGTCGAATCCAGGCCTAGGAACCCATATGCGGGTAGCGGTGATCAGTGGGGGGCGCAAAGTTTTCCTTCACCGTTCGGGGGGCAATCCAGCGCAAAAGGTTCAGGGCCGAACCGGCCTTGTCGTCTGTTCCCGATGCACGTGCTCCGCCGAAGGGCTGCTGACCGACGACCGCGCCGGTGGGCTTGTCATTGATGTAGAAATTGCCTGCACTGTAGCGCAAGCGTTCGGAGATCCTGTCTGCAGCGACGCGGTCACCGGAGAAAACGGCTCCGGTGAGTGCGTAGGGGCTGGTTGAATCAACCACGTCGAGAGTTTCATCCACCTTGTCATCATCATAGACATGGACCGACAGGACCGGGCCGAACAACTCGGTCTCCATCGTTTCATATTTGGGATTCTGGCATTCGATGATGGTTGGGCTGACGAACCAGCCTTTGGAGTCATCCGTTTCACCACCACAAATGATTTCACAATCGGAATTTTCGCGGGCTCTTTCGATGGCAGAGCGGTTGCGATCAAAAGCGCCTTTATGAATGACCGCACCCATGAAGTTGCTGAAATCCCGGACATCACCCATCGGCAAGGAGCGGGCGGTTTCGATCAGGGATTCTTTCAACTGGGGCCAAAGACTTTGCGGCACGTACATACGGCTGGCTGCGGAGCACTTTTGACCCTGGTACTCAAACGCTCCACGAATCGTTGCAGCGCTGAGAGCTTCTACGTTTGCACTGGGGTGGGCGAAAATGAAATCCTTGCCGCCGGTTTCACCGACGATGCGCGGGTAGTTGCGGTAATGCTCCAGCTTTTCGCCGATCTGTTGCCACAGCTGACGGAAGATCTGGGTCGAACCGGTGTAATGGATTCCCGCAAAATCAGGTGAAGCGAGTGCTTCTCCGGTGATGGAAACCGGATCTCCCGGAACAAAGTTGATGACTCCGGGGGGCAGACCCGCCTCTTCGAGGAGGCGATAGGAAACCCAATTGGAAAGAACTGAATGTTCCGATGGTTTCCAGACCACTGTGTTGCCCATCAATGCCGGAGCGCAACACAGGTTTGCGGCAATGGACGTGAAATTGAAGGGAGTCACGGCGTAGACATACCCCTCGAGTGGTCGATGGTCGACATGATTCCAGATGCCCGGTGGGTTGATGGGGGGTTGCTCCCTCGGAATCTGATCGAGTGCGTAGTGATTATTGAAGCGAAAGAAGTCGACCAGCTCACAGGCGGCATCGATCTCAGACTGGAAGACAGTTTTGGATTGGCCGAGCATCGTTGAGGCGTTGATCTCGTTGCGCCAGTGACTTCCCTGCAGAAGAACCGCTGCGCGTTCCATGACGGCAGAGCGAACCTGCTGGGAAACTCGTGACCATTCTTTCCATGCTTGCTGGGCTGAGGCGATCGCCTTCTGCACGACTTCCGGAGTGGCACAGTGCCAGCGTGCCAGAACGTGCTGGTGATTGTGAGGAGAGACTTGCTCGCGGATTTCACCGGTATAGATCGCCTCACCACCGACGATGCAGGGAATCTCGGGAACCTCTGTAGCCATGGAATCGAGCCGGGTTTCCAGGGAGCTTCTCTCAGGAGATCCCGGGGCATAGTCGAGAATCGGTTCGTTGTCGGGAGTTCCCGGATTGAAAATTTGGTTTTCCATGACAGTCCCTTCTCGCGGGGGGGCTCAAAAGATCAGGATCTTCAGGTACCTGAATGACTGGGCATTAAAGCCCTCAACGAGCACCAATGCCACTGATCGCAGGGCGGTTCGGTTGCCGGGATTGGGGGGAGTGTTACCTTGTAAGGGTGTGATTGTCCTTCACCGGACCCGCCTTGCCGAGTGCAGGGTTGCTCATGCAACCCTCACTGTCTGCGCGACCTCAAAATGGGGGGGTGCTCGCAGGGTGGGTTTCGGGAGTGATACGGAAATAGCGGAGGAACAGGCATGACTGATTCAATGACCCGACTTCTCGATTCTGGAGACCTCTTCAGGGACCGTCATGTGGGCCCAAGGGAGTCTGACATCGCTGCAATGCTCAAGGTGATCGGGGAAGATTCACTGGAGAGTCTGATCGACAGGGCTGTCCCGCAGTCGATTCGCCTGAGTAATGACCTCTCCCTCCCCGATCCGGCGACGGAGGCGGAGGTGCTCAAGGAACTGCAAGATCTGTCCACCAGTAATGAGCAGTTCCGTTCCCACATCGGAACCGGTTACCACGACTGCATCACACCGCCGGCCATCCAGCGCGGCATCCTGGAGTCTCCGGGCTGGTACACCGCTTACACTCCTTACCAACCGGAGATCAGTCAGGGTCGACTCGAAGCCTTGCTGAACTTCCAGACGATGGTCTGTGATCTCACCGGGATGGAAGTGGCCAATGCCTCGATGCTCGACGAGGGCACTGCGGCAGCTGAGGCGATGACGATGTGTCACCGCATTCAGGACAAGGCGCGCCGTGGCAAGGATTGCGACCTGTTCTTTGTTTCAGAAAAATGCCATCCGCAAACCATTGAGATCGTCCAATCGAGAGCCGAGCCACTGGGTATCGAAATCGTTGTCGGAGATCACGAGGATTTCACTTTCCCGGCGCGGTGTTTCGGTGTTTTGGTTCAGTATCCTGACACCGATGGTCGTGTCGTGGATCTTGCGGGAATCAGTGATCGGGCCCATGAAGTGGGAGCGATGGTGGTGGTTGCCGCTGACCCGCTTTCCCTGGCCCTGTTGACCCCTCCCGGTGAAATGGGAGCAGACGTGGCCGTGGGTTCGACCCAGCGATTCGGAATCCCCATGGGATTCGGCGGTCCTCATGCCGCTTATCTTGCCACCACTGAAAAGCATCAGCGTCAGTTGCCCGGGCGACTTGTGGGTGTTTCAAAGGATGCAGAGGGTAAAGAGGCATTGCGTTTGGCTCTGCAAACCAGAGAGCAGCATATTCGCCGCGACAAGGCGACAAGTAACATCTGTACAGCTCAGGTTCTTCTGGCTGTTTGTGCCGGAATGTACGCCGTCCATCACGGGCCGGAGGGGTTGCGGAGAATCGCCAGCAAAGTGCGCCTTCAGGCGGAGATTCTCGCCAAGGGTCTTTCGGATCTTGGGCACGATGTCCTCGATACGGTTCGCTTTGATACGGTCAAGGTCACACCGAACAACGTGGGCGTCAACGAAGTGCGCAATCGCAGTGAAGCCGCCAGAAGAAACTTCCGCTACTACGATGACGGTTCCATCGGGATCACCGTCGATGAAACCACCTTGCGGGAGGACTTGCTTTCGATTCTCGAAATCTTCGGTGCGACTGCAGGGTCTCTTGACCTCGACGCACTTGCCGGATCCATCAAACTGGAACTTCCAGAAGGGCACTCGCGTAAGAGTGCCTTCCTTGAGCACCCCGTCTTCCACTCCTATCGTTGTGAGACGGACTTGATGCGCTACATGCACAATCTGGAAAGTCGGGATCTCGCACTCAACGCGGCGATGATTCCCCTTGGCTCCTGCACGATGAAGTTGAATGCAGCGGCTGAGATGTTCCCGATTCTCTATCCCGGATTTGCGGGTTTGCACCCGTTTGCTCCGGAAGAGCAGACCAAGGGATATCAGGTGTTGATCGATCGTCTCGATCAGTGGCTGTCTGAGATCACCGGATTCGATCGGGTGACGATGATGCCGAATGCCGGTTCACAGGGCGAATACTCAGGCTTGATGGTGATTCGCGCGTATCATCATTCTCGTGGTGAAAGCCACCGCGATGTCTGCATCATTCCGCAATCGGCTCATGGGACCAATCCTGCCAGTGCCATCATGGCGGGAATGAAGGTAGTCGTGGTCGGTTGTGATGATGATGGAAACATCGACATGGAAGACCTGAAGACGAAAGTTGAGGCCCACAGCGATCAACTTTCGGCCTTGATGGTGACCTACCCGTCTACCCATGGTGTCTTTGAGACATCGATTCGTGAAATCTGTAGTCTGGTTCATGAAGCAGGTGGACAGGTTTACCTCGACGGCGCAAACATGAACGCCATGGTGGGCATTTGCAGGCCTGGTGACTTCGGTGCAGACGTATGCCACCTCAACCTTCACAAGACGTTCTGCATTCCCCACGGTGGTGGAGGTCCCGGTGTGGGGCCCATCGGTGTGGCGGCACACCTTTCACCCTTCCTCCCCGGGCACCCCTTGAGAAAAACCGGGGGAGAGCAGGGGATCGGCGCCATCTCCGCAGCTCCCCATGGCAGTGCCACCATTCTGCCGATCAGTTACGCCTACATTCGCATGATGGGAACTCAGGGACTGGTTCATGCCACACAGGTTGCGATTCTTTCCGCCAACTATCTGGCTGCTTCTCTGGAGGGTCAGTACCCGATTCTTTTCAAGGGAGAAAATGGATTGGTCGCGCACGAATGCATTATTGACACTCGGGTTCTCAAGTCTGAGGCGGGGATCTCTGTCGATGATGTCGCCAAGAGATTGATCGATTACGGATTCCATGCACCAACGATGTCATGGCCGGTGGCGGGGACCCTGATGGTCGAACCCACTGAAAGTGAGCCGAAGAAAGAGCTGGATCGATTCATCGAGGCGATGAGTGGGATTCATGTAGAGGCGAAAGCGGTGGAGGCCGGTGAGTTTCCTGCGGACAACAATCCGCTGTGCAATGCACCTCATACTGCAGCCTGTGTCATCAATGACGAATGGGACCGGCCCTACAGCAGGGATAAAGCGGCTTTCCCCAGTGGACATACCCGTGCTCACAAGTTTTGGCCTGCTGTTGCCAGAATTGATCAGGCTTACGGAGACAGAAATCTCGTCTGTTCCTGTCCCCCTGTAGAGGAGTATTCAGATACTCCCTGATTCCTGGGTACAGAATTGAAAACTGCCGTGTTGCGCATGAGCGCAACACGGCAGTTTTCTTTTGTCCTGATCGGGATCAGGAGGCATCCGTTTCAATCAAACCTTCGTGAAGTGCGCGTGTTCCCCTGACCAGATCTTCTTCAGAGACGACGCAGGTGATGACGAGATTGGAACTGGAGATCAGATCAAGGTTGATCTGCTGATCCGCGAGAATACGGAAGATGGAACCGGCGATTCCCGGCTCTCTGGAGATTCCTTCACCGATGATATTGAGCAGGGCAATACGTTCATCCACGATCCAGTTTTCGCCCCCGACCTGTTTCACCAGATCGTCCAATTGTTGTTGGTCGATATGGGTGTCTCCCGGAACAACAAAAGTAATGTCGTTGTTACCGGCGTGGCTTTGTGCCTGAACGATGAGGCGGACGTTGACTCCCAATTCACCAAGTGCACCGAAGATGTTCGCCGCGACTCCCGGAGTATCGGGGACCGAAACCAGTGAGATTTTTTTGACATTGCGGTCGTCGGTGACCGCACGGATCTCTACTTTTTCCATGTCCGTTTCCTTTCCTACAATTCGGGTTCCAGGGGTGTTGCGTGTAGAAGACGCTACCACCAGCGGAACCTCAAATCGGCGTGCCATCTCAACGGATCTTCCGTGGAGGACACGTGCGCCAAGGTTGGCCATCTCGAGCATTTCGTCGTATCCCAGCGATTCAATCTGCCGGGCTCCATCCACGATTCGCGGGTCAGCAGAGTAGACTCCGGTGACATCGGTGAGAATCTCACAGAGCTCGGCTCCCAGTGCAGCGGCCATTGCCACGGCGCTGGTATCCGATCCACCACGACCCAGCGTGGTAATTTCGTCCCGTTCGTCGTGACCCTGGAAACCGGCGAGCACGACCACTTCGTCTTTTGCGAGGGCAGAGACGATACGGTCGGGGTCGATGTGGAGGATCCGTGCTTCCGAGTGCTGGGTGTCGGTTCGAATACCCCCCTGGGATCCGGTAAAGGATCGTGCAGCGATACCGATTTCCTGCAAGGCCATCGATAGCAATGCCATCGATTGCACCTCACCTGCCGACAACAGGACATCCAGTTCCCTGTTGGGTGGGCGTTCAGAGATTTGTCGCGCCAGTGACATCAGGTTGTCGGTGGTATCTCCCATTGCAGAGACGACGCAAACCACATGAACTCCTGATTTACGGCGATCAGCGATGCGCTGTGCAGCATTTTGGATCAGGGAAGGTGTGGCGACACTGGTGCCACCAAACTTCATGACGTGAATCGGTTTTTTCAGGTCGGTGGGGTTCATGTCAATTTCTCCCACGTCAGACCACAGCGGTCGATCTCCAGCCCGAGAACTCTTGAAGAGACCCCGGCTTTTTCGAGAGCCGCGACAGCAGAACTGACACCTTCGCCGTTTTTCAAATCCTGAATGGAGCCGAGCGGTGCAAAACTGGCGAGAGTGGGGCCCGCACCGGAAAGCCAGGATCCCAGCAAGTGAGCATCCTTGCGCAGCTCACCCAGGGCCACCCCAAGTCCGGGTATCAGCGGGAGTCGATAGGGTTCATGCAAATGATCGGTACATGCCTTCGAAAGCCCGGAAGTATCTCCGCTTTCGAGACAGCTGAGGAGCAAGGCGAGAGAAGCCATATTGGCGGTGACGGCTCCAATTTCATGGGAAGCGGGCAAGACCGATCGGGCTTCTGAAGTGGCCAAAGGCTTCTCCGGGACGACTGCAATGACACCCAGAGATTCCTGACAGGAGATCGCCTGGCAGTCATTTTCGCCCGAACCATTCTGATAACAGAACTGCAACCCTCCGTAGACGGTCGCAGCCGCATTGTCTCCGTGTCCTTCTCGCTGGCTGAGCTCCTGGAAGAGCTCCTTTCGCTGCGGGCTCTCGTCGCCCTTCAGCAAAAAACCGGCGGCAAGTCCCACTCCCACCGCTGCGGCACTGGAGCCGAGCCCACGGGTCATGGGTATTTGACTGTCGATCTTCCAGTGACAGCGAACCGCCGCGTCACCGGCAATCTCCCGCGCAGTAGAGACGATCAGATGCTCTTCTGTCGTCGGTACTTTTGAGGAACCTTCTCCGGTGACTTCCAGATGAAAGTCGGCGGCGGGGGAGATGTCAGCGGTCAGTGGGCAATTGAGTGCGAGTCCGAGGATATCAAATCCCGGACCAAGATTGGCACTGGAGGCAGGGGCGCTGATCTTCCAGCGGCTCATTAGAGTCCCATTCTTTTTCGCAGGGCATCGAGATCGGCAGGAACGGCCTCGGGAATATCGAGACCGTCGATGGCTCGATCCGGATCTTTCAGTCCATGGCCTGTCAGAGAACAAACCACGATGCCACCCTCAGGGCAAATCTCTTTGCCTTCCCTGTGGCGTGCCAACAAGCCCGCGACGCTGGCAGCACTGGCCGGTTCACAAAAGACTCCTTCTTTCGAAGCGAGATGTGCATAGGCTTCGAGGATCTGAGAGTCACTGACCGCACTGATTTCACCTTCCGACTGTTCGATGGCTTCGACCGCTCCTTTCCAGGAAGCGGGATTGCCGATGCGGATGGCGGTGGCGATGGTTTCGGGGTTCTCGATCGGTTTGCCATGAACGATCGGAGCCGCTCCGGCGGCCTGACAACCATACATGCGCGGGGTTGAATCGATGACCTGTTCCTCATGGTATTGGCGATATCCACGCCAGGCTGCGGTGATGTTGCCGGCGTTCCCGACGGGAAGGAAGTGAGAGTCCGGTGCGCAGCCGAGAGTATCGGCGATTTCAAAGGCGACCGTTTTTTGTCCTTCGATTCGGTAAGGGTTCAATGAATTAACGAGGGTAATGCCTTCTTTCTCGGCGATTTCTACGACGAGTTGAAGTGCTTGGTCAAAGTTGCCTTCGATGGGAAGAACCGTCGCTCCATGAACGAGTGCCTGTGCCAATTTTCCTGCAGCGACTTTACCCGCAGGCAGGACCACATAGCAGGGGACTTCTGCGCGGGCAGCGTAAGCGGCGGCAGCTGCAGAGGTATTGCCTGTGGAGGCGCAGATGACTCCGCGACACTCTGACTCCATCGCCTTTGAAACGGCGAGGGTCATACCCCGATCCTTGAAGGAACAAGTCGGATTCAGGCCTTCGAATTTGACGAACACCTTTCGATCACCGCCGATGATCCTTGAGAGAACCGGTGCGGGGATGAGAGGGGTCGATCCCTCATTGAGAGTAATCACGGGGGTATCATCAGTGACAGGAAGACGGCTCCTGTAGCGCTCGATAATGCCTGCCATGATTGCCTCGTTTCCTGATTATTCCTCGATACGAATTCGTACCGGTGAGGAGATGTTGCGAAGGTCTTCATCCAATTGACCGAGAGCGCGATCCAGTTGTGGGGTTTGGACGGGGTGGGTGAGGATCTGAACGGGAACGCTGTCGTGAACCTCGCTGAGATTTTCACTTTGCTCAAGAGCGGCGATGCCGACCTCTTCCGATGCGAGGGCACCCGCAACTCTGGCGAGCACACCCGGGCGGTCGGGTACTTCAAGGCGAAGGTAGTGTCGTGCCGGTCTCATCCCCGGATCGAGGATGACGGTTTCCTTGCCTGCTGGCGGAGTTGAGGAGGAATCTCCCCGGGCGGCACGGAGAATGTCTGCCACCACGCTACCCGCAGTCGGTTTTCCACCGGCACCCTTGCCCTGAAGGACAAGGGATCCGAAGGGGTCCGCCTCGAGCAGAATGGCATTGTCTTCATTGCGGACGTTGGCGAGTCGGTGTTGGGCCGGGATGAAGCAGGGCATGACACCCATACAGGTTCCGCGTCCGTTTCTCTCGAGAATACCCACCAGTTTGAGTTTGAGATCTTGAGACCAGCCGAAACTGATATCGAGAGGGTCGATGTTTTCGATGCCCTCTACTCTCAGTTCATCCACGGGAACCGTGTGACCCAGAAGAATTCTTGCGAGCAGAATCAGTTTGTGGGCCGAGTCCATGCCGGTGATGTCGAGGGTCGGATCGGCTTCGGCGAGTCCTGCTTCCTGGGCATTTTTCAGGGCTTCCTCAAAGCTGTGCATCTCCAGCTGATCGAGGATGAAGTTGCAGGTTCCGTTGAGGATGCCGAAGAGTCGGTCGACGGGTCCTGCAGGGATTCCCTGTTGCATCACCTGAAGAACGGGGACTGCAGCAGCAACGGATGCTTCGTAGTAGAGACCGCGCTGTTTTTCGTGAGCAAGATTGAAAAGTTCCTCGCCGTGCACGGCAAGCACTGCCTTGTTGGCGGTGATGACTTCCTTGCCCGACTCCAGAGATTCACGAATCCAGGTACGAGGATGATTTTCGCCACCCACCAATTCGACGATGGCGTCGATTTCGGGATCATGAACCGCTTCCAGCGGGTCGGTTCCCATCTGTTTTTTACCGGGAAGGTTCTCAGGGATGGCTCGGGGGCGAGTCAGATCGCGAACGACGATTCTGTCGACGACGACCCGACGTCCTGCCCTGGCCAGGCAAGCATCTTGCGTGGAGGCCAGCAGTTCAGCGACTGCGGTCCCGACATTTCCCAATCCCAGTAGGGCGATCCTGAAATCTTCCATCTCTCAGAAGATCGGATTTTTTGGGGCCGGACTGCAATGAAAAAACGGGAGTTTCCCTATTTCTTCGCTGGAAGGTCGAGAATGAAGACGTAGGGCTGCCCCTTCAGCTTCATGCGCTGATTGACGATCACCAGCGGGAAACGGCTCGAACGGTACTTTCCGAGGCTTTTTCCCTGGGGATCCATGAAGCGGACCGTCGCCACCCTTTTGGCATCGACCGATATGATGGCCTTGCCCAACTTTTCCGGAAGTGCGACTTCCAGAGGTTGGGTTCCCTTCAGTTGAATCGCTTTCTGCGACTGAAGCTTCCAATGCTGGGACCCGGCTCTGCGGAGGTAGTTCGTATATTTTTTCAGGTTCTTGGGTACGTCTCCACTGTCAGCTCCGGTGACGTGGAGAACCCGCAGGCGATCGGGGCCTTTTGCCGGATCATCGGCGGTCACGAGCTCCGGCAGTGCTCCCTGGGAGAAAGCAAGTGCGGGAACCAAAGCGGCAACGACCAGAGTGGCAACGAGAAGTGTCGCCACCAGGATGAGTGATCGAGGGGCGGACTCTCCGTTGAGTCGAATCGACGACAGCGGGGTCAGTGGAATTCTTTGGCTGAAGTTCACCATTCAATTCTATCCATTCGAAAAGATGATCATCAGGACGCCGTCGTCGTCTCCATCTTCTTCATGAAGAATGAAACTGCCGTCCCCTTCGGGCAAGTCCAAAACCTCGAAGACGACCTCGTCTTCGAACGGCTCCGTGGGGGCGGTCAATCCGTCTCTCAGGATGGAGTAGACCACGCCTACGCAAATCAGCGCAGCTGCTGCACTGGCGAGCAAGGGCATCGCAAAAGTTCGTTTCTGTTTGGGGGTGGGCAAGGCTCCGGCACGTCGCAGGCCGGCATCGACCCTGGCCCAGTCGAGCGAGGTCGGCGGGGTGACCTCCTGAAGGGGATCTTCGGAGACCCAGGCGTCGACCGCCTCTGCATCCGTTTCCAACCACTCCCGGCACTCTTCAGACTGGAATCCCATGCGTCCGAGAAAGGCGACCTCGGTATCGGTCAGTTCACGGGTGGCGGAAGCTTCGAGGAGTTCCCGGAAGCGCTCGAAATCAGTGGAGTCGCTCATCGGTCACCTCCCTCTGC
>JAPOLY010000040.1 GCA_029976805.1 bacterium | reverse complement strand
GTCTCTTCAACTCTTGCCGCCGGGAAGAAGCACAGAGCTTTCACTGTTGAAGTCTTTCAGATCGCACCCGGGAAACATGCGTGCTGCCGCTCGCAGAATCCCTCGTCCTTTACGCAAGATGTACTATTCCGCCTATCAGTCCGAATTATTCAATTGGGTCCTGATCGAGCGAATGATGAGAAGCCCGGACGGATTCCACATACCGTGGGGGGGAGATATTTGCCAACTGGAGGGGCGTCGATCCCGATTTCATGTGGAGACAGATCCTGTGGCCCTGGAAAGGGAGCGTGAGCGTGCCCGCGCCGGAGAGATCTCGCCGACAGGCCCGATCTTTGGTCGCAAAATGAAGTTGCCGACCGGCGTCTCCGGACAGATCGAGGCTCAGGTTCTTGAGTCGGAGGGGTTACGACCCGAATCATGGTTGTCGCACGTCAAGGGTCTCGACCTGGATGGTTCCCGTCGCCCATTGAGGGTCCCCGTGGCTGATCCGGAAGCAGAGTGGGTGGACGGAGAAGGATTGTGGCTGAGGTTCGGGTTGCCTGCCGGGTCTTTTGCGACAACGTTGCTCGATCAGGTCATGGGACCTGAGGCCGCAAACAAAGAAACCCCCGGAATCGATCCCGATTCCGGAGGTTCCCCGATTGAAACTCCTGAAGGTCTTTCTGACGAAAACTGATCCTTCTCACAAGATCATTTTGCGACAGGCACTTCACCCTTCTCAATACTGAGGATCTTGAAGGATTGGGTTCCGGTAGGGAGCTCCACTTCAAACTCGTCACCCTCCTTTTTTTGCAACAGCGCGGTTCCAAGCGGAGAAAGGTAAGACAGCACTCCCTCCTCAGGGCCTCCGTCCCACGGACCGAGAATCGAGTAGGTCACTTCACTGTCATTGGCATTGGAGTGGATCGTTACCCGGCTTCCGAGGCTGACCTGGTCTGTGGTGGCCTTGTCGGGGTCGATGATCTGTGAACGATCCAGTTCCGCCTGCAACTCAAGGACTCTCCGGTTGAGGTTTTCGCGCTCCTCAATCGCAGCGGTGTATTCAGCGTTCTCACTCAAGTCACCCAGGGCCGCCGCATCTCCGACAGCCTTGTAAATCTCCGGAAGTTTGACGTTTCTCAATTCTTCCAGCTCTTTGCTGACTCGTTCGATTCCAAAAGTGGTCGAGTAAATTGCATTCGATGAGGTTGAGGAGGTCTGTACTTGCTTCATTCCAGCCAAAACCTTTGGGAACTTGCGCAGGATCACTGCTTTGAGTTTTTCAATGTTGGCGTCACTGATGGTTCTGAGGCTGACGATCAGGCTGTAAATTTCCCGGGCGTCATGGATTTGGCACTGTTCGAGAGTCCGGTTGAGCATGTTGAACGGCTTGGCCGTCAGATGCTGGCGATACCTTTTGACGGTGCGCGCGAGATCCGGGGTTTCCTTGTTGGAAAGTTCCAATGCCAGTCGATCAAGAAGGGAGAGGCACTGGCGGACCAAATCAGGGGTGGAGATCCCATCAAGCATCGGAAAGTCTGAGGTGTTTGAAGCTGTCGCCCTGCGAGCAAGGAAGAGATACAGAAGCGGTGATTTGCCGGGCTGTCTCAGGGTATCGATGGCAATCTCGTGCAAGACTTCCATTCTTTTTTCGTTACGGAATTTTTCAATCAACAGCTCGCGAAGAGTATCGTCCGCGGCCATGAACAATTCCTCGGAGTTGTTGGCGAACTCATCCGGGTTGAGCTGGATGAGAATGTCGAGAGTTTCGTGAATCTCATCTTCCCGAGAAATGTTATTGAGCAGATTGGCGACATTCTTTTCCTTGATTGCCAACGCACCGATGGCCATTTCTTCCTGACCGTTACTGGCATGCTCTCGCAAAAGCAGCAGTGCGGAGACTCTTTCAGAGCGTGGAAGGTCTCCACGGTCGACGTCCCTGCGCAATCGTGAGAAGCCTTCCTCGAGACTGGAGATCTGATCGGGCCCCAATTCGGCGAGAGATTCGCGGATGGACTGCAGCAACTCGGAAGGGTTCAAACCCTTGAATTTGCGGCTGAGACTCGTGTCCAGATCGTCAGGAGTATCGAGAAGGTAGAGCTCGTTGTTTTTGCCACCGGTTTGGCCGACCAGATTGTCCTTCTTGAGGGCGTTACGGGTTCGTGCCCACCATTTGCTCCAGGAGGTCGCAGGAATCACCGTGCCTGCAATCAGATCCTTGACCCTTGCCAGGGGGAGGGGCTTGCTGCTGGTACGAAGGGCCAGCTTGATCAACTCCACAGGTTCTTCTTCGGCGAATCTCTTCAACTCTTCCGGTTTGCGCCATGCCATGACAAGGAAGTGGTCATGGTCAAGGGGGGTGCAGACCTGAGGCAGGGCATCCAGTTTCATGGAGTGCCCCTCCTTTTTCTCGAAGTCGATGACGGCCATCTCGGTTTTGGAATCGAGGGACTTGACCTCACCCACACCCCAGCCGGAGCGGTGCTTGACGAAGGAGCCCGGTTGATAGTGGACCATTCTCTTGAAGAGGGGAATGACTTCGCCGGGGCGAGTCCCTTTCATCAATCCTGAGTTCTCAACACAGGAATCAAATCCGTCGATGTGTCCGAAGTGTTCTTTGTAACTGGTCAGAAGAAGTTGTCGCATATCCTCACTGCGAGGCAGAGTGCAGGCGAGAGCTTCGATGAACTCCAGTTTCTTTTCGGGAACCAGTGAATCAGCATTTCCGGACTGGTAGATCAACTCCATCATTTGACCGGCGCGTTCTTCATGCCCCTGGGTAATGGCCGACTTTGCTGCGACCAGGTAGTCCGGAAATTTGGTACTGCCTCCCTCGATGGCATCCAGCCAAGCTTCTTCGTAGTCGTCCCAGGACTGGTCTTTCAGAGCGCGTTCGGTTCGATCGAGGAATTGAGACATCTTGTTCCGTCCTATAAGCACCAGAGGTGCTCTCTCATCAACTGTTGGCCGTTGCGTCAGAAATCCGACGCCCACCTGCCCACACACTTCTCTTCAGATTATTTGCAAACTCGTAAACCAACTGATTCTCGTCGGCGGCATCCCACAGGATCAGGTCGGCTCTCTTCCCTGTTTCCAGAGATCCACATGATTTTTCCCTGCCGAGGGCGAAAGCACCACCGAAAGTGGAAGCTTCGATGGCCTCAATCGGAGTCATCCCCATCCGCTGTACCGCCAATCCAATGATCAGCAGCATGCTCTCGACGGTGCATGAACCGGGATTCCTGTCCGTTGCCAAGGCCACACGAAGCCCGGAATCCAGCATTTGGCGTGCCGGTGCGTATCCGGGTTTCGACAGGTAAAAGGTCGTTCCGGGCAACAGGGTCGCGACCACTCCCGCTTCCTTCATTGCGGCAATCCCCTCAGGAGGGGTCTTCATCAGGTGATCTGCACTGACAGCGCCCACTTCAGCCGCAACGGTGGATCCTCCTGAGGCGGCCATCTCATCGGCATGAATCTTGGGCTTCAGTCCGTGTCGTTTACCCGCTTCAAGGACCATGCGGCTCTCAGCCGGGTCAAAGACTCCCCGTTCACAGAAAACGTCACAGAACTCTGCGAGTCCCTCTTCTGCCACTGCAGGGATCATTTCCTCGCATACCAATCTCAGATATCCGGCTTTGTCCTGTCGATACTCATCCGGGGTTTCATGAGCTCCCATGAATGTGGCAACAATCTGTGCAGGGCAATCCCTGGCCAATTCCCGGATGGCACGGAGCATTCGCAACTCGGTTTCGAGGTCAAGTCCGTAGCCACTCTTGATTTCGATCGTGGTTGAACCGGCTGCCATCATGCGAGCGAGTCGGGGGCGAGCCTGATCGACGAGATCTTCCAGGGAAGTTTCCCGGGTCATGCGAACCGAGGCGCGGATTCCGCCACCGGCGGCTGCAATTTCTTCGTAGTCCGCACCCGCGCACCTTTGAACAAATTCGGAGGATCGATCTCCACCAAAGACGAGGTGGGTATGAGAGTCCACAAACCCTGGGGTGATCAGCTTGCCACTGGCATCGACCTCTTCGTCAGGATGGAAAAGACCGGCGATTTCACTCGCCGGTCCCATGGCTTTGATTTTTCCAGAGTCGATCGCGATCGAAACGCCTTCGTGAACTCCTGAACTTCCGGAGATCACCCTGCTGGCGTTGGAGAGGAGGAGATCGATGCGTTCTGGGGTCATCGGTGTCGATCTCGATTCATGGGAACCCAGACGTCCTGCTCCTCGGCGAAGGTCTTCGCTTCCTCATATCCAGCGTCGACATGCCTCCAGACACCCATTCCCGGGTCATTGGTCAGGACCCGTTCAAGGCGTTGGGCTGCTTCCTCTGTTCCGTCTGCGACCACGACCATACCCGCATGGATCGAGTTGCCGATACCGACTCCACCTCCGTGGTGGAGGGAGACCCAGGTGGCACCACTGGCAGTGTTGAGCATCAGGTTCAGGAGGGGCCAGTCAGCAATGGCATCCGATCCGTCGAGCATCGCTTCCGTTTCCCGGTTGGGTGAGGCCACTGAACCGCAGTCGAGGTGATCCCTGCCGATGACGACAGGAGCGGAGATCTCACCATTGGCGACGAGTTCATTGATTCGCAATCCCAATCGGGCTCTTTCACCGTAGCCGAGCCAGCAGATCCTGGACGGAAGTCCCTGGAATTGAATCCGTTCACGGGCGGTCCGAATCCAGTGGCACAGGTGCTCATCTTCGGGAAACAGCTCGAGAACCGCTTCATCGGTACGATAGATGTCTTCCGGATCTCCACTGAGTGCGACCCAGCGGAACGGACCTTTACCGCGGCAAAAGAGGGGACGCACGTAGGCCGGAACAAATCCGGGGTAGTCGAACGCATTTTCGAGACCGGCGTCCTGCGCTTGACCACGGAGGTTGTTTCCGTAGTCGAAGCAGATCGATCCGGCGTTCATCAAGCCGATGATGGCTTCACAGTGCCGGCGCATCGAATCTCTGGAAAGTTCTTCGTACTGATCCGGGTCTTCCGTTCTCAGACGATTTGCCTCGGTGCAGGAGACCTGATCGGGGATGTAACCATCAAGAGCGTCATGGGCACTGGTTTGGTCGGTCACCATATCGGGGACGATTCCACGACGAAGAATTTCCGGGACGATTTGGGCCGCATTGCCGAGAAGTCCTACGGAACGGGCTTCACCTGCATCACACAATTCCTTGACCCTGTTCAGTGCTTCATCGAGATCTTCGTACGACTCATCGAGATAGCGGGTTTCCAGTCGACGCTGAATTCGGGCGGGATCCACTTCAATGTTCAGGGAGACCGCTCCGGCAATGGAAGCCGCCAGGGGCTGGGCGCCGCCCATGCCGCCCAGTCCGGCAGTCAGGATCCAGCGCCCTTTCAGGCTGCCACCAAAATGTTGGCGGCCCGCTTCGACAAAGGTCTCATAGGTTCCCTGAAGGATCCCCTGGGTTCCGATGTAAATCCAGGAACCGGCAGTCATCTGTCCGTACATCATCAGGCCTTCGGCCTCGAGGCGACGGAACTCCTGAATCGTTCCCCAACGTGGGACCAGATTGGAGTTGGCGATGAGAACCCTCGGAGCGTCGGGATGGGTTTTGGCAACGCCCACCGGTTTTCCACTTTGAACCAGAAGAGTTTCGTCGGGGGCCATCTCCTTGAGTGTTTTGCAAATGGCCTCAAAGCAGTCCCAGTTGCGGGCAGCCTTGCCTGAGCCTCCGTAGACCACAAGGCGATCCGGGTCTTCGGCCACTTCAGGGTCGAGGTTGTTCATGAGCATTCTCAGGGGAGCCTCAGTCAGCCAACTGGAGCAGGAGATTTCCTGTCCACGGGGAGCACGAACAGTGCGGGCTGAGCCGACAGTTTCGGGATTCGAAGACATGGGGGATGCCTTTCCACCGGGTCTGAACTCTGCCCGGTCAAATTTGATGTCACCTCATTCCATGGGGTGATGCAACCAAAACAGAATTGATCATGGGAGTTGACTGGACGATCCAAGAATGCTCGAAACTCGTCCATCATATGTCACAATGGATGTTGTTCGGGCGAGGGCTCGGTAACAGGCCTTCGAGTTCCTCTGACCTGCCTTTCTCGAGAGGGCTTTCCGGGGGCGAGCAGTGTTGGGTAGCGATCAGGATAGAGGGAGCGAAATGCACATAACCCGCGCAAAGGCATTCGGAACCTGCTTCGGTGTCAGGGATGCCATCGAGGCGGCTCTGGATCCCTCTTTCTCCGGTGACCTGACGATTGTGGGTCAGCTGGTTCATAATCCCCAGACGGTTCAGAAACTGAAGGACCACGGGGTGCAGATCGTGGATTCCATCGACGACGAAATCTCCTCCAACAATGTCATGATTACAGCCCATGGAACTGCAGCCAGTGTCAAAACGGAACTGGAGTCCCGGGGCTACAACGTTTTTGATGCTTCCTGCCCACTGGTCCTGAGGGTGCATACCGCTGTCAGGAGACTGGTTGACGAGGGTTGGCACCCGGTTGTCTTCGGTCAGAGTCAGCATGTGGAAGTCAGGGGGATCGTTGGGGATCTCGAGGATTTCACAGTCTTAGGCAGTGCGGATGACATCGAAAAACTCTCCTCTCGAGACCGAATTGGTATCGTTTGCCAAACAACCCACCGAATCCGCGACGCCCGTGAACTTCTTGATCAGATCCGTGCCCGTTTCCCGCAAATGGAAGTTCAGTTTGTGGATACTGTCTGCAAGCCGACCAAGGATCGACAAAGTGCGGTGGATGAGTTGGCGGACGAACTCGCATTGGGCAATGGCCTGATGATTGTGGTGGGGGGGTACAACTCTTCCAACACCCGCAAGCTGCTGGAGGTCTGTAAGGAAAAGGGAGTTCCGGCCCACCACATCGAGAATGAGGACCAGCTGGAGCAGGCCTGGTTTTCCGAGGTGGATCACGTCGGGATTACTGCTGGAACCTCCACTCCCCATGAGGTCGTCGACGCGGTTCACGACCGAATTGTCGTGCTTTCCCCGAATTAGGGGGTCAACCCAGACTATGGGCAGACCCCTCCCGAATTGCGGTATCAGGTCATAAATACCGGAACTGACCGACTTTGCCGGTGTTTATCCGCCGTGGCATGATGAAATCCTGTGGAATGTCGAGAACTCAACCCGCATTTGATACGATTGACGGGGTATTACAGCCCCAGAGTCCAGACCGCTAGACGAGACCCAATCCTCTCGCTTCGGTCCATTTGAATGGAAGATTGATGAACTCTCACGAGTCCTCCGAAAAGAATGGTTCCTTGAGAACCTCTCTCTTATGGGTCCGTTTTGTGTGTGTGTTTCTTCTCGTATTGATTTTAATGCCTGCACCGGGTTATTCGGAGTCGGGTTCGACTCCGCTGACGACGCGCCGCATCGCGAGCGGAGTTTCCAGACCCGTTCTGGTGACGGCTCCCGATGGTGATTTTGAACGTCTCTTTATTGTTCAGCAGGCGGGCATCATTCGTATCTACGACATGACGAGCGGAAACTTGTTGACGACACCGTTCCTCAACATCAATTCCATCGTCGGTGGAGGTACTTCAGGTGCCGATGAGCGCGGGCTTCTCGGGATGGCATTCCACCCCGATTACCTGAATAACGGCTTTTTCTACCTTTACTACACCAACAACAGCTCTAATACGGTGGTTGCCCGATTCTCGGTATCCTCGTCAAACCCGGATGTGGCAAACCCGAGTCCGGACCAGATTCTGTTTACCCAGAACCAGCCCTTCACCAACCACAATGGAGGCATGATCGCATTCGGTCCGAATGACGGTTATCTGTACATTGGTTTGGGAGACGGGGGATCCGCCAATGACCCTCAGGGCAACAGCCAGAACCAGAACACGAGACTGGGGAAGATGCTTCGACTCGATGTCGATGGAGGCAGTCCCTATGCCATTCCGCCCGATAACCCTTTTGCTGGTCCGGGGGCTCCCCTGGACGAGATCTGGGCATCCGGCCTTCGGAACCCATGGAGGTTCTCTTTCGACCGACTGACAGGTGACATGTACATCGCCGACGTTGGCCAGTTCAACTGGGAAGAGATCAGTATCCAGCCCGCTTCCTCCGCAGGAGGTGAGAACTACGGTTGGCGCTGCATGGAGGGTAACAGTTGCACCGGTCTCTCCGGTTGTGCCTGCAATGCAGCCTCGCTGACGGATCCTGTTCAGGTTTACTCTCATGGATCCGGTTGCTCGATCACGGGTGGAAATGTCTACCGTGGTTGTGCCATGCCGGACATGCACGGGATCTACTTCTATTCGGACTGGTGCTCGAGCACGATCTGGTCCTTCGAATGGAATGGCTCTTCTGTGCAGAACTTCACCAACCGGACCTCCGAACTGGATCCTCCAGGATCCCAGTCGATCGCGGGTGTGACCGGATTTGGCGAAGACGCCTACGGTGAAATTTACATCTGTGACTGGAACGGCGGCGAGATCTTCAAGATCGTGCCTGCCAACATCGATGCGCTGGATGCCAATGGCAACTTCATCGTCGATTCCTGCGAGTGTGCCATCGGTAACACCACAGACTGCAATAACAATGGTGAGCCGGATGCCTGTGATATCGCTTCCGGAGTCGAAGTGGACTGCAACGAAGACTCGATTCCCGATTCTTGCCAGACTCCGGTGAACGATTGCAACAGCAATGGCATCGAGGACAGTTGCGACATCGCTGCCGGTGCGTCCGATTGTGACGGTGACGGAATCCCCGACACCTGCCAGTTGGACACTCAGGACTGCGATGGCAACGGGGTACACGATGTTTGTGACATCAATAACGGAACCCTGGTGGATTGTGATTTCGACAATCTTCCCGATTCCTGCGAAGTCGTGAACGGTACCGGCGAGGATTGCAACAGCAATACCCTCCTCGACAACTGTGAAATCGATCTCGGAATCGCAGACGACTGCAACAACAACGGTTCCATCGATTCCTGCGAAGTGGATGCGGGAACTACCGCTGACTGCAACAACAACGGTAATCCGGACAGCTGCGACATCGCCAGTGGTGCTGAGCAAGACGACAACACCAACGGGATTCCCGACAGTTGCGAAGCCGCAAACTTCAAGCGTGGTGATCCGAACGAAGATGGAGTCGTCAACATTGCCGATGCGGTGAGGATTCTTGGTTTCCTCTTCAACAATGAGGCGGAGCCATCCTGTCTGGATTCCACCGATGTCAATGATGATGGATCTCTGGATATCTCGGACGGTGTTGCACTGCTGACCTACCTCTTTGGTACGGCTTCGTTGCCACTGCCCGGTGAAAACTGTGGTCCTGATCCGACAGCGGATGGACTTGATTGCGGCAGTTACTCCAACTGCCCCTGAGCCGGATGAGTGGAATTGAAAAGGGCGAGGCCAATGGCCTCGCCCTTTTTTATTGGCTGGGTCAGGCTCTCAAAGCGAGCTGGGGAATACTTCTCTCAGAGGCGAATTGCTGAAGATGCCGGGTCAAATCTTTGCCCCCGAACGACGGTTTCGAGAATCTTGCCCGGGAAGGGGTGGCCTTCGAAGGGGGACCAGCCCGCTCGACTGCGGACAGCAGATCTCTCGATTGTCCACGGTTGGTTCGGGTCGACGATCGTCAGGGATGCCACGGCCCCCGGTGTCAGTTGACCCAAGGTTCCTCTGGTAAAGGGATCAAACAATTCTGCCGGGCGGGTGGAGGCGCGATCTACCAGGACTTCCCAGGGGAAACCTTCGCTGGCCAGTTGGCAAACATAGGCACCAAAGGTGTCGAGTTGAGGGACGCCCGAGATTCCCTTGCGATTTTCCTCCACGGTATGAGGAGCATGATCGGTTGCCAACACTTCGATGGTTCCATTGAGCAGAGCTGCTTTGAGGACTTCACGATCGTGGGGTGTCCGCAGGGGGGGATTCATCTGGAGCCACTCACCGCACTGCCACTCGTGGCGGTTCTCCATATCAAAGGCAAGATGATGGGGGGTCACTTCAGTGGTGACCACTTGACCTTCGGACCGTGCCTTTTCGATCTGGTGCAAACCCTCCGCGGTGGAGAGGTGGGCAATGTGTGCCGTGATATCGAGTTCTCGACAAACCTTGAGAATCGTTTCAATCGCCGCGACTTCCGCCTCGGGGGGACGACGTTTCTCGTGGGTATCCTCATTTTGTGCTGCGATCAGCATCGGAGGATCTTCTGCGTGGAAGGTGACTCGTTGACCTCGGTAGTTTTCAAGCACCGCAGTCACACCCTTGTCTCCCCATGAATCGATTTCACCGACGCTCGGGCCGAAGTAGCACTTCCAGGGAATCTCGGAAGAGAAACAGTCTCCTTCGGGGGTCACCAGACCATGGATGACCACATCGACGAGTGCGGTTTCATCAGCAAGATCCCGTTTTCTCTGGTAGTCCTGCTGATTGCTGGGGGGGATGGGATTGTTGGGCATATCGCCCATCAGCACCACACCGCCCTGAATCGCGGCCTGACTCGAGGATAGGAAATCTTCCTTGTATCGATGTTCCCCGCTGGGGTCATCACGACAGTGAACATGGATATCGAGAAAGCCGGGGCACACATGGATGCCTTCCGGCCAGACGACGTCCGGCTCACCGGTGAGGTCGCCCCGTTCGATGATCGTTCCCGATGATCGACAGATCCTGAGGCGCTCACGGGTCACTCCCCCGCGTTCCAGCAGGTCACCTTCCAGAAGCCATTGATCTTGTGAATCCTGCATTAGCGTGAATCTCCCGCACCGACCGAGTCCTGTGGGTAAAGAATCCAGCGATCGTGGATCAGCAAGGCCACGTCGTCGAAGCCGTCGCCGTCAAAGTCCTCGACGAGAATCGCTCTCGGTTCGACACCACGGCCTCCTCCAGAGAAGGTCTTCTTCTCAAAGACCGGGAATCCAAGAGCGGGCTGAAACCCCCGACGGGTTCCGGCGAGAATCTCCAACTCACCGCGCGCACCGTCGATGGCTGCCAGATCGATACGGCCGTCGCCGTTCAGGTCACCGGTGGCGATGGCAGTGATGCGTGAATTCTCATGGCGGGCGCGACGGGTGAAGGATTCAACCATCTCCATCGATCCTGAAGAGGGACCCGCGACCATGAGGGCGCGGTCATTGAGGATCAGCAGCTCTTCGACGCCGTTGCCGAGGTCGAGAGAAAACGCCTGCAGGATTTTCTTGAAGGGACCCTCTTGCGAGGAGATCACGCCACTATCGGTGGCCAGATGGATCATGCTGTTGCCCTGATCAACCAGCGCAATGTGAGCCTTTTTGCCGCTGGCAGCATCGGTCCAGCCGATGGCAGCAGAGGCCGCGACCTCTGCGCCACTCCCGGGGATATCCAACTGACGCAAGACCCGGGCTTTATCCGCAGTGATTTCAACGATACGTGCACGATTCTTCTGTGAGACCAGAATCATGCCCGGTGCCAGACTGGTGATCTTTCCACCGGATTCGATGGTGGCGGGGGCGTCGATCTCGGAAATCGTCCAGGATTCGTCTCCTTCATCGCGCATCATCGAAAACAATCGGGGTGCACTGAAGGGGACTTCGACCACGATCAGCACGGTGTCATCCGCTCCTGGGAAAAGACGAATCGAAGAAGGTTCTCGACTAATTTTTCCGAGGGGAAAGCTGTTTTCACCGAAGACCAGTTCGTAACTGCCGCGGTCGATTTTGTGAAGTGAAAGCAGGTCACCTGCGGGGGTCATGCCTCCCAGTGCAATCAGTGTTTCCAGCTCCCGTGAGAGTGACTGGATTTCAGGGAAGGAGAATCCGCGTCCCTCCACCTGACTGACACCGAGACCTCCTTCCGATTTGCTGAAAACGTAGACCTTTCCATCGGCCACAAAGAGGCTTTCCGGCTTTTGAAGGGTGGGTGATGCGGTTCCCGGAAAAAGTTCTCCCTCTTCATTGAAGATGGGGATCAAGCGGGAGTTTTTGACATCGAGCACGACCAGGTCCTGATCACCGTCACCATCGAGATCCCCATGGGCCATACGACTTTTCCCCAGACCTGCAGAGGACAGCGGGATCGCACGAACTCCGACAGTCTCTTTGCCTGAGGATATCGGCTCAACCTGATATCCGGTCAAGACAGGCCGCTCCCTCTCACCGAAGAAGAAAATCGGTTTCTGGTCCATCAACCCATGACCCAGGAAGCGACCGCTCTCGATTTTGAGAAGTTGTTCCGGAGACCAGTTCCTGTTTTCCTCGGCAATACGCTTGCGAGTACGGAAGGGGTAGGGGCGATCCGAGGCTGCCGTACTGATCGAAACGAGATCAGGCGATCTGTCCCCGTCGATGTCTACGGGGAGCAGAAAACGTGCTCCTCCCGCAGAGCCATGAATCAGATTGTTTTCGATCAGGTTGGTGGTCCCTTTTTCCCATTTCAGGAGACGGACCCCATCGCTGGTCAGAACCATCAGCGTGGTTGCCAGTCCTTTGGGGGTGATGGAGGTTTCGGCGGCCAGAGAGTGGGGGCCCCGTGCCAGATCTTCCATGCGAATACGATCGGAGCGTTTGAATCGGATTTCCGAGTCGGTACTGCCCCAGAGGACTTCCAGACGATCGGCACCGGGACAGGAGATGACCAGATCGATGGAACCGTCCTGATTGAGGTCGACAGAGGTCATCGCCTCCACGGCAGCTCCAATGCTGGTTTCCTGACGACGCCAGCCGCCCGGATCGACGAGGGTGTTGCCCGCTTCCATGTGGACGAAGCCCTCGGTGCCGGGATCCCTGAGGAAGTGGACCAACTCTCCGCGATCGTCGATCCAGATCGTCAGATCAAGATCACCATCCGCATCCAGATCGGTAGCATGCCAGGGACCTCCCGCTGCCCCGAGGCGAAACACTTCCATGCCCGAGAATCCGAAGTCTCCCATCCGGTCCTGCGCGGGCAGGAAATTAGCCGTTGCGAAGAGGAGAGAGAGCAAGAGCAGGGGCAGTGTTTTCGGCCTCGTGCCGAGATACCGGGATAGGTTTTGGGCAATATTCATGGATTCTCCTGTAAGTCGTCTGGGTGACACAGATGTCTGTCACATTCGCCTTGCACAGGGGAATGGCAGCATCCAAGATACAAAACGCATCTGTGTTCCTGAATCGTGGATTCTGGGAGTGGAATCAGGGCTCCGCAAGGCGGGATCTGCAGGTTTCCACAAACAACCGGTCGCGATGCGAGAGCAGCATTCAGCCTCCCGATTTCACGTCGGCGCGAGCCCATTCGTGGAGAAGATCAACCCATCCTGCGAGTGACTGTCAGGATGGAACAACTCAGAGCTGGAATGCCGGATCATTGGAAAGAAAGTTGAGGTTCCCTTGGGTTTTTCCCCGATTCATTGCCGTATGTCACTGGTCCCTTCACTGGTCTTTTCACTGGCAGTGTTGAGCGCTCCTGTTGCATGGTCATGGGAGAATCTGTCCCCGGTGGCAAAAGATGAGTCCCTGATGGAGATTGATCTGATCGGTGGTGCGAGTGTCAAAGGGGTGATCGTCAAGGAAACAGGAACAGAGATCTTTGTCGATATCGGTCCGACCATTGTAACGTTGCCAAAGAATTCGATTCGTGATCGCAGGCCCGTTGCTGCGAATGACAATGCCGAAGCCGAAGCCCCTGAAGGACAGGTCTATCAACTGGGATCAGGAAAACCTCTGCCCCTTGAGGAAGCGGAGACCCTCGCCCGCGGCAGCGTTGTACGCGTCCTTGCCGGCGGAGGGCTCGGCAGCGGGTTCATCATCAATAAGGACGGTCTGGTCATCACCAATGTCCATGTGGTCGAAGGTCAACGGGATATCCAGTTGACGGTTTACCTCGATGATGCCGAAGGCGGATCCCGCAAGGAGCAGATCGAGGACGTCGAAATCGTTGCGCTCAATCCTTTTCTGGACCTTGCACTGTTGCGCATTCCCAATGCGGATCAATACTCCCTGAGACCGGTCAAAATGGCTTCCTCGGATGCTCTGGAGCGGAGTCAAAAGGTCTTTGCAGTGGGAACTCCCCGCGGCTTTGAGCGTACTGTCAGTGAAGGGATCGTTTCTGACCCCTACCGATCCTTTGAAGGACAGTGCTACATCCAGACCACGACGCCCATCAACCCCGGAAATTCCGGAGGAGCCCTCTTCAATGAAGCGGGGGAAGTGGTGGGAGTCACCAACATGAAGATACTCCAGTCGGAAGGGCTGAACTTTGCCATTCCCCTGGATCAGGTCAAATTTTTCATCGATCGCAGGGAATCATTCCTCTTCGATGAAAGCCAACCCAACACAGGGGTGAGATACCTCACCCCACCCAAAAAGATTCAACCCGGGGAGTGACCCGTCTCCCCAATACAAAGACGTTCCCAAAGAGTGGGAACCCGGAAGGAACATTCATGGCGAACAAATTGTTCGGCCTGCTGCTCGCAGCCCTTTTGACGTTGACCCCCAGTCTTGCTGATGCTGGCGACGTCGGAAAATTAGACCAAAACACCATCGTTGCCGTCTCCATCGATGACTGGCAGGGAATGATCACCTCAGGAAAGGATTCCGCTTTTTCACAGTTCATGGAGGAGCCCTCCGTGAAGGAGATCTGGGATCGACTCTTCAACGGTTTTTCCAAAATGATGTCTGCCGAGATTTCATTGGAGGAGTCGGACAGTGAGGCCGTGGACTTCCTCAAGAATCTTCTCTCCCGCTGGTATGCGGAGAACACTGGTTCATGGGTTCTTGGAATCGGTTACGCCATGGATCCAAATATGGGATTCCCCATGCCGAATCTGTTGCTCGACTTCAATGGCCCTGAGGATCTGGGAGAGCCGCATCGTGAGCTCTTGACACTGATTCGCAGTCAGTTGGAGGGGCAGGAGCCGCCGATGATTCCGACTGCCTTCAGTATCGGTGAGATGGAATTCAACGGCCTCGAGGCGATGCCCGGAGTGGGAATTTTCATCGGTCAGCAGGAGACCCGTCATGTGGTCGGAACCAGCCGTGCCGCTCTCAACAAATACCTGAGCGAGGGGGATACCGCGGTTGGTGGGAACTTCTCGACGACCAAGGTGTACAAGAGTGCACAAAACCAGCTTCGTCGTGGATCCGAGTCCTTCTTCGTCAATCTGGACGCCCTTTGGAACCTGGTTCCCCTGGCCCAGATGATGATGGGTGCAGGTGGTGGTGACATGGGAGGCCCCAGCATCTCTGAGGTCCTCGCTGCGACTGGAATCGATTCGGTTTCCGGTATGGCGATCCGTTCCTACACCGAAGACGGTGGATCCGGCTCCGACACCATCGTGGCAATGGAAGGTCGCAAGGGCCTCATGAGCCTGATCCCTAATGAGAATGGGGACATCCGCCTTCCCGATTTTGTCTCTGACAAGTCGATGAATGTTTCCCTGATTCGCCTCCAATTCGACAACATCGTTGAAGCGGCAGTAGAGATGGTGGCGGTTCTGGAAGGATCTGATCCGGACGAAATGCGTGCCATGCTCGACATTCAAATGGAGATGATGTCCGGTGAACTCGGATTTGATCCCCGTGAGATGCTCGATGCCATGGAGGGGTCGATCGTTCTTGCGTCCCCTGCGGCGGACGACAACGCTCCGCTGATGCAGAACCCCATGGAAATGATGATGGGGCAGAGCACCTCCGGAAACTTCATGATCCGCATGCGTGATCGCAAGGTCTTCGACAAGATTCTCGATGTCATGACCGGCCCCGAAATGATGGGAGCGATGGTCAAGAAGGATACCTTCATGGACCTCGACGTCTGGACCTACGATCCGCTGGGTGACATGCCCCCCGAATTTGCAGGACAGGGACCGGCACTCGCACCTTCGTGGACGATGACGGATGACTGGCTCGTGATCGCCATGAGCAATGACGATCTCAAGGAGATGATCCGTTCTTCCAAGGGCGAGGGCCGCAAGTTCATGGACAACCCGGAAATCAAGAAGGTTGTGTCTCAGGTTCAGGCTACTTCAGGTATGAGCATCGGGTTTACGGATGTGGGAGAGAACTTTGCCACCGCAGCGAACGTTCTGCGTCCTCTTCTGGGTTTCCTTCCCCTGATGGCCGGAGAGTTGGCCCAGGATGAAAACCTGCTCTTCCTCTTCGACCCCTCCAACATCCCGGAATCGGACCTGTTCCGTAAATATTTCGGTTGGGCGGCCTCCCGTGTCTCCATCGTTGAGGACGGCGTGAAGATCTACAGCTTCTCCGAATGGCCGGCGAAGGATGGAGGCGCTGGAAGCGATGAAGAGAAGAAGGAAGCCAAGAAAGAGCCTGTTCGGTTCTAGTCTTTCTATTCTGAATCGATATTGAGGATTTCCAAAAGCCCCCCGGCAGGATCCCTGCCGGGGGGCTTTTGTTGCATCTGGCTTATGTCGCCTCTGACCGGGGGGAAGCAATGGGGTTCGCTCCCCCTGTGGGAGAGAAGCGGTTACCATGAGAACACCAAGGCCCCGACAGGGGTGGGAAGGATGTCAGTACCATGACTCTGACCGACGGATTGACCGGACGCCGGGGACTGATTCTGGGAGTCGCCAACGACCGCAGTATCGCCTGGGGAATCGCCAAAGTGCTCGCCAACTCAGGGGCCCGACTCGGCTTTACTTATCAGGGGGACCGCCTTGAGCGCAGGGTTCGCCCTCTCGCTGAGGAAGCGGGGGGCGAAATTATCACTTCCTGCGATGTCTGCGATGAGCAAGACGTCCAGCGTCTCTTTGAAGAAGTGGACGAGAAGTGGGGGGGGCTCGACTTTTTGGTCCACTCCATCGCTTTTGCGGACAAGTCCGATCTGGAAAACGAATATCTGGATACTTCCCGAGATGGTTTTTTGAAGGCCCATGATGTCAGTGCCTACAGTTTCACCCATCTGGCTCGTGAAGCTGCCCGTCGAATGGAGCCGGGGGGATCGATGATGACCCTCAGTTATCTGGGAGCGGAGCGTGCGGTTCGGGGATACAACGTCATGGGTGTGGCAAAGGCAAGTCTGGAAGCGAGTGTTCGCTATCTTGCTGCAGATCTGGGGCCCAAAGAGATTCGCGTCAATGCCATCAGTGCTGGCCCGATTCAGACTCTGGCCGCCCGTGGGATCAGTGGATTCTCTGACATCTTTTCTGAAGTCGAGGGACGGGCAGCGCTGGGACGTGGTGTCACCATCGAAGAGGTGGGTAACGCCGCCGCATTCCTGCTCTCTCCTCTGGCCAGCGGAATCACCGGCGAAGTGCTCTACGTCGATGGTGGCTTCCGCATGATGGGATAGGACTTGCCTCGTGCGGTTGGCGATCGCCCAGCTCAATACCACTGTGGGAGATCTTGAGGGGAACCGTACCCTCATTCTGGATGCTCACAGGGAAGCAGCAAATCAAGGGGCGGATTTGGTCCTCTATCCGGAGCTGGTGACTTGTGGATATCCGCCGCAGGATCTGGTGACCCGTCCCGATTTTGTCTCTGCCGTCAGACAACTGAATCACCATCTGGCCGAGTCCATGAATACGGGGCCCGCTGCAGTCTTTGGCACTCTGGAGATTGCGGCTGAAGGTTCTTCCAGAGCGGTTCATAACAGTGCGTGGGTGGTGGACGGTGGTCGGATTCTCGGGCGCCACGACAAAATTCTCCTGCCTGCATACGATGTTTTTGATGAGTCGCGGACCTTTGAACCGGGGGGGGAAGCCCAGCCCATCGAAATTCGTGGCCAGTCTGTAGGCATCGCCATTTGCGAGGATCTGTGGACGCTGCCGATCCCGGGTCAGCCGCCCTATCCACGACAACCTGGCAAGGAGTTGGTCGATAAGGGTGCGACTCTGATTCTTTGTCCCTCTGCGAGTCCTTTCCATGAAGGTCGTCATCTCGTTCGAGAGCAGGTCTTTATTGAGCAAAGCCGACAGTGGGGAGTTCCGCTGGCCCTCGCCAATTTGGTGGGAGGCAATACTGAATTGATCTTTGACGGTCGCAGTTTTCTGGTGAAACCGGATGGTAATTTTCTGCGACTTCCCACTTTTGAGCCTGCTGTTTCCTGCGTGGATGAGTTGAGTGATTCGGAAGTGGAGGCGAGCCAGCAGGGGGGAGCCCTTGCAGATGCATTGATCCTCGGCATTCAGGATTTTCTTGGCAAATGTGGCCTTCAGAAAGTGGTTCTGGGTCTCAGCGGTGGCATCGATTCAGCAGTGGTCGCAGTATTGGCAACGGCAGCTCTCGGTGCGGAAAATGTCACCGGTGTGGCCATGCCGGGTCCCTACTCGTCCAAGGGAGCCCTCACCGATGCGGAAGAGTTGGCCAGGAACCTTGGCATCGATTTTGAAGTGGTTTCCATCGAGGAGACCTACCAAAAGATGCATGAGGATCTGGAACCTCTCCTCGGAAGTGGGGACTGGGGGGTCGCCCAGGAGAACCTGCAATCCCGATTACGCGGAAACGTCCTCATGACCATTGCCAATCGGACGGGGGCGATGGTGCTGGCGACCGGCAACAAATCGGAGCTCTCAGTCGGGTACTGCACCCTTTATGGTGACATGTGTGGAGGCCTCGCACCTCTCGGGGATGTCTCCAAGCAAGGGGTCTATCAGTTGGCACGGCTCGATCGTTTTCAGGGACAGATTCCCATTTCGACCATCGAAAAGCCGCCCTCCGCAGAGTTGGCCCCGGACCAGGTCGATACGGACAGCCTGCCACCCTACGACCAGTTGGATGCGATCCTCACCGCCTGGGTCGAGGAGAGACGTTCCTTTACCGAAATCGTTGCTCTGGGTATTCCTGAGGAGTCTGTTCGCCAGGTGATCCGTCTGATTGAACTCAGCGAGCACAAACGCAGGCAATCTGCCCCCATTCTGAGAGTGACACCGAGGGCCTATGGCGTGGGTCGCAGGGTACCGATCGCCCGATCTCTGGATGGCTGGCAGTACCGGAGTCAGACACCCGGCGGAGAAACCGGGGCCTAGGCTCTCCTTGGGCTGTTGGTGCTTCACCGCCCGCTTGCCAGATGTGATCAGTGATCTTGACCGGAAAATCCGGAACCCCTTGCCCCCGTGTGAATTAGCATTGAAACTGCAGTTCAGACCTACGAGGCCCGGTGGGATTTTCCCGGTGAGCCCCGTGGGCCTCAAATAATCAACAAATCGATCATAATCAGGGCTGCTGGCACCGGTAGTGTCGGCGGAGTCTGGGGACAGCCGTGTCTGGAAATGCCTGTATCGATTTCTTACGGACCGGGGCGTTCAAGCCCACCACGAGAAAGACAAGCTGAGGATGAACGACAAGACGAACGAAGATGCGGTTCTTCACCTCGGAGATCAGAAGATCTCCCTGCCCGTGTACGTCGGAACAGAGGGGGAGAAAGCGATCGACATCAGTAGCCTCCGCAAGGAGAGCGGATTCGTCACTCTCGACCCTGGATACGTCAACACGGGCAGCACCCTCAGTTCAGTCTGCTTCATCGATGGTGAAGAAGGAATCCTTCGCTACCGCGGTTACCCCATCGAGCAACTTGCGCTGAACTCGAACTTCGTTGAAACCAGTTACCTGCTGATCCACGGAGACCTGCCCAACCCTGAACAGTACGAAACCTTCCGCACCAATCTTCGATTCCATTCGATGATTCATGAAGACATGCGGCACTTTTACGACGGTTTTCCGTCTTCGGCACATCCGATGGCGATTCTCTCGGCGATGGTGATGGGGCTGTCCACCTTTTACACCGACATCGAAGACCCGGAGAATGACGACAATATGGATTTGACCATTTGCCGTCTGCTTTCGAAGGTTCGAACTCTGGCAGCCTTCAGTTTCAAGAAGTCGATTGGTCAGCCCTTCATCTACCCGGACAACTCCCTGAGTTACTGCGGCAACTTCATGCACATGATGTTCCGCGTCCCTGCTGAGCCCTATCACGTAGACCCTGAGGTGGAGAGAGCTCTCAATTTGCTGTTGATCCTTCATGCGGATCATGAGCAAAACTGCTCGACCTCAACGGTTCGTATGGTGGGAAGTTCCCTGACCAATCTTTACGCCTGTATCTCCGCTGGAATCAGTGCCCTATGGGGTTCTCGCCATGGGGGAGCCAATCAGGCCGTCCTCGAACAGTTGTCGATGATTCATGAGAATGGTCAGGACGTCGGAGCCTTCATGGAGCAGGTCAAGGACAAGGATTCGCCGACCCGCCTGATGGGATTCGGACACCGTGTATACAAAAACTACGACCCGCGAGCAAAGATCATCAAAGAGGCCTGTGACAGACTTCTCGATCATCTCGGAGTCGAGGATCCGCTTCTCGATGTGGCTCGCCGTCTTGAGGAGATTGCCCTCAACGACAATTACTTCATCGATCGCAATCTGTATCCGAATGTCGATTTCTACTCCGGTATCATGTACCGGGCGATCGGGATTCCGACCAACATGTTTACGGTGATGTTTGCTCTCGGAAGATTGCCCGGATGGATCGCGCACTGGCTTGAGCAGCGCAACAATCCGAAAGACAGGATCCAGCGTCCCCGGCAGATCTACACAGGTGAGCAGATTCGGGAGTATCCCCAGTAGTACCGATTCATTTGTCGGATAAGTTCAGGAGCCTTCGATCCACTCCGGAGGGCCGTCTGTGTAGTGTTCGTGCTTCCAGACTGCGACGTCGGCCTTGATCTCCCGCATTCCCCGTTCGAGAAGGGCGAAGCCCTCTTTTCTGTGGGGGAGCGAAACACCGAGAAGAATACTGGTTTCACCTACTTCGAGCATTCCCAATCGGTGGATCGCCAGTGCTTTTTTGGCACCTGACTGAATCAGCCCTTCAACGATTTTCTCGAGGCTTCTCAGGGCCAGGGATTCATGAGCGTGATATTCGATTCGGGTGACACTTCTGTCCCTGTTCAGATCACGTACCACTCCACAGAAGAGATGAATGGCACCACAGGCGTCATCCGTCAGCCAGCTGCGTGCCGCTTCGGTATCGATCACTTCGCGACAGAGGCGAGCTTCAAATGCGGGCATTTCTAGCCGCCGCTCACGGGGGGGATCAGTGCGATTTCCTGATCCGCGGAAATGATCGCTTCAGGGTCTGCAAACTCATCCCCAATGGCGACGCGGACGTGGGCCAATTTCTCTTGCAGGTAAGGGTGGGCTCTGCCGATCTCCTGCAGGAGAGTCGAGACCGTGGATCCCTCTGGAATCGTTAATCTCAGAGTCGGGGAACCGACATCGTCTTTCAATGAAGCAAAGAGCAGAAGTTCCAAATCCATGATTCCTCCAGAAATCAGCATCTGCACAGATTCTTCGCGGGTCAATGGTATCAACCGTTCAATTCTGATTCAGATATTCACGCCAGGTATCGATTTCCTGCTGGCGAAGGTTGACGGGCGCGTGCTTCCAGAAGTCGGGATTGACGATGGTCCTCTGGCGGGAAATCCGGGCGAGGGCCTGAGCGGCAATCGCTCTCAATTCGCCGTCCGGAGAATCGAGGCAATCCACGATGACCTCGACGATGGAGAAACTGCGTGACGAGGGAACGACTTCCAGGCAGATCGATTTTTTCTGTTCAATCGTCGCCGAGGCCATGAATTCGAAGAAGCGATTGACCCACTTTGATCTCAGCGTTCGAGACCAACGACTCGATCGGGATCCGATCAGTTCGACGACACGGCACCATGCCCATACGGGATCTGCAGACGACTCCAACTCGGCTTCCAGTGCTTCTGAGATCGCTGATCCATCATTGCGAAACTGGCCGATAGATCCTTCGATAGCCCATCGCCTCAATCGGGAGTCGCTGAGGTGTTTTTGAATCTGATCCCGGGCGCGGGCTGCCAGATCGTCAACGAATCCTGGGACGAGAACCATGAGTTCTTTTTCTTCGAGTTCAATGATCTGCGATAACTTTTCCTCAAATGACAATTGTGGATCGGATTGGTTCAGCAGATGCCATAGGAATCCCCATGAAAGAGCGTACCTGTAGAGAAGTTCAGAATCGGCACTGTAAAACTGGCCATAGTCGCCCTCGACAGTTTCGAGAAGATCTCCCAGAAATTGGCTTCTTCCCCTGCGACGCAGCTCTCTTCGACACTTGTCGTAGTACTTGATGTGAAGAGGGGGAATGGCGAAGGAACCATCCCCAGGATCAAAACCACCCTCGAAATGACAGGCGATTCCCTCAACCAGCCACCAGCGTCCCTCAACTCCTGGAATTTGCGAGGTGAGGTGGTGAGCCAGTTCGTGTTGGAAGGTGTCGAGGGAGTCCGGTTCGAGAAGAATGGAATTCCCATCCTCGTCCGGTGCACCCGAGAGCCAAATGATGTCGAGGAGGCTGTTGTACCAGCCTGCGAAACCAACACTCCCACGTCGAATGACCGCTCCGGAGGATACTGGGGTTCCAGAGAGAATGACTGTTACTTCGGGAACACCCCGGGAAGCATTCGGCAGGTGTTTTTCGATTCCATTGCTCGACCATTCGAGTCGATCCCGATAGGAGTCGGTTACCGATTCAGGGTGGTCGCTGTAGATGACACCTGATTCTGACTCAACCCTGTGGTCGTAGACCAGTGAGCAACCAGATGCAAACAACAACGTGAGCCCGAGAGAGAATCGAAAATACCGGTAGATCACTGTCGTTATCTTTCGAGGATGGTGCTGACATGCTTCAGGCGAGTCGGGTTTTGTGGATCCCTGCGCCAGAGCACGGTTCCCAGATATCCACCACGAAATCCCCTGCTGCGGAAGAAGTAGTAACGCACTTCGTAAACCGGGATTTCGGGAAATCCGGGATTCTTGCTGTGAAGCTGATTTTCCAGCAGATGGTCCTGAGTCCACTCGAGGTACCCGTTGGCGCTGAGGGCGCTCTGCAAATTGATCGAAAAATCGACCACGTCCTTTTCCCGATTCCAAGAGTTTTCACCCAACACCTGGACGGGGGACTGGACTGTTCTGCAGGAACTCAGAAACAATATGGAGAGAAGGATCAGGGGCAAGATTCTGAGCAATCGGGGCCTTTCCCTCCGGGAATCGTCAGCAAGGTTATTGGGTTTTCCTGACAGGGATGGTAACACGGCTAGGCGAATGCGGAATGGGGCAAGCCTCCCTGGGCAGGGAGAGATGCCCACTTTCAGATCAGGAAGCGGGTATCGTCATGAAACAAGACGAAGCGGGCAAGGGCGGAGTTCGCTGGATCCCAATTCTTTTGGGGCCATTGCTGACGCTCCTGACTTGGTATCTGGCACCTGATGAGTATTCAAAAACAGTTCTCGGAACCCTGATGGTCACGGTTTGGACCGTCACGTGGTGGGTGACGGAAGCGATTCCGATTCCCGCCAGTTCCCTGCTTCCGGCTGTACTTCTGCCTCTGTTTGGGGTCTGTGATGCCGGAACTGCCGCCAAATACTACTCTCACCATCTCATTCTGTTGCTCCTCGGCGGATTCATGCTCGCCAGAGCGGTCGAATGCTCCGGATTGCACCGCAGGATCGCCATCTCAACTTTGATCCGTCTCGGAACTTCTCCTCGCAGGCTGGCTTTGGGTTTTCTGGTCACCTCAGCCGTTTTGTCTATGTGGATCTCCAATACTGCGACCACACTGATGTTGCTTCCCATCGCCATCTCTGTCGCCCGACGGACTGAAGAGGGGCAAGATCTGAAGGGACGATTCACCCTCTGCTTGCTCCTGTGTACCGCATACGGGGCCAATGTCGGGGGAATCGGAACATTGATCGGGACACCTCCCAATCTGATTTTTGTGAAGAATGCTCAGGACCTGATTCCCCCGATTGAAATCGGATTTCTGCAATGGCTCGTATTGGGTCTTCCCGTGGTGGTCCTGTTTCTACCGATCATGTACCTGCTTCTGACCCGTTTTCTGATTCCACTTCCAGCGGGGGAAAATCAGGAAGGCAGAGAGGCCCTGCGGGAAGAACTGAAGAATCTGGGCCCCATGAGGTCTGAAGAGAGTCGGGTGTTTCTCGTCTTTCTGGTCACGGCACTCTTGTGGGTGACCCGGGGAAGTGGCGACATGCCAGGCTGGGTGCATCTCTTGGGACCACTGCTTGATCTCGAGCCTGCCGAATATGGCAAGTATCTCAATGACAGTATCGTTTCTGTCGCCTGTGCCATCGCGCTTTTCATTATTCCATCGGGAAAGGGACAGCCTCCGCTGCTCGACTGGGATCGTGCCAAAGAGGTCCCCTGGGGAATGTTGCTGCTCTTCGGGGGCGGTTTTGCAATCGGTGGAGCGTTTCAAAGCAGTGGCCTCAGTACCGAGGTGGGGACGTGGATGGCTTCCTGGAATACGTTGCCTTTCCCACTGTTGGTGATGGCTATTTCCTCAGTCACGACCTTCCTGACTGAGGTGACCTCCAACACGGCTTCCATGCATTTGCTCATGCCAGTGTTGTCGTCAGCGGCAATTCAGGGTGGGATCTCTCCCATCCAAATGATGTTGCCTGCTGTGTTGTCTGTTTCCTGTGCATTCATGTTGCCTGTTGCGACCGCTCCGAACGCCATCGTGTTTGCGACCGGCAAGATCCCGATCCGATTCATGATTCGCTGTGGTTTCGCATTGAACGTGATCGGTGTCTTGATCGTATTGGTGGTCAGTCTGACCCTGGGAATGTTGGGTTGGCTTCCAGGCTCGTCAGGATCTGGCTAGGCGCGATTCTCGGGTTCGGAAAATCAGACTTTTCCTTCACGCTCCAGCTTTTCGTAGGCTTTGATCAGTGCCTTGAGTTTTTCACTCGCCTGATCAACCTGGCTTCGATCCAGATCCTTGTGTTTGTCAGGGTGGTGTTGTTTCACGAGGTCCCTGAATCTGGCTCGAATCTGTTCGGGGGAAGCATCCCTTTCCAATCCCAGAATTTGCAGGGGGTGATGAAAGGGGAGTGGGCCAGAGTTTTCAGAGGTTGGTCCCGATTCGGTGACCCGGGACTGTTTTTGACTACCCCCTGATTCGCTGGCGGAGTCCGTTTGTGCAGAAGGCCTTTTTGAGACCCACTGTTTCCAGCGGGCGCCGGAATAGTTCCCCAAGCCGGCCTGCTCAAAGATCATGCGTCGTTCTTCGCCAAATTTTTGTTGCCACTCTTGTAGTTGCAGGAAGTCATCCGGTGCCAGAGGCTCGATCCAGCCCACCAGCCAGTCCACCAGACCGATGTCTCTGGCCGGAGAAGCGTAGTACTTCCCATCGCCGATCGATTCGATTCGGCTTTCTCTTCTGCATGACGGACAGTTATAGAGCCGAAAAGGCCCACCTTCACTTTCATCACGTCCACGCAAGAGTCCATCTCTGAGAACTCCATCGAGGTGAAGTTTGCTTCGACAATGCCAACAGCGCATTAGGACCTCTGGGGCGTGATCAACATGCAATCGCCATAGGAGTAAAACCGAAAATGATTTTCGACTGCTTCACGATAGAGATTGAGTGTGTTCTCGAGTCCATGGAAACAGGATACGAGCACCAGCAAAGATGAACCGGGCAGGTGGAAATTGGTCAACAGACCATCCGCGTGACGGAATTGGTATCCGGGAAGAATCGTCAGATCTGTTTCGCCGATGATTTCATCTCCCGGAGTCAAATTGGGGAGTGATTCCAGAACTCTCATGCTGGTGGTCCCGATCGCAATGATGGGCCGGTTCTCTTTTCTTGCTTCATGCAAAGCAGTTCGAGTTTCCCTGGAGATGCTGTACCACTCCGGGTCGACACGGTGATCGATCAGCTGCTCCGAATCGATCGGCTTGAAAGTCCCCGGCCCGACATGAAGTGTGACGCCTGCTCGCTGAATACCCCGGGCAGCGAGAGCTTCGAGAATGGGTTGGTCAAAATGAAGCCCTGCGGTGGGAGCGGCGACTGCGCCGGGAGTTTTTGCGAAGACGGTCTGGTATCTTTCCTTGTCGGTCGCTTGAAGGTCGGTTTGTCCGGGCTTTCTCTCAATATAGGGGGGGAGAGGGACCTCTCCGATCATCTCCAGAGGGACTTCAGTGGGCCACTCGACCCTCCAGCTGGAACCTTCACGCTCATGAACCTTGATGGCCACATTGGGTCCCTCAAGGGTTTCGCCCGGTTTGATGCGTCGTGAAGGGGAGATCCAGGCGAGCCAGGAAACTCCATCCTGACACGGGCGAAGAAGGAAGATTTCGACCTTGCCGCCCGTGGCTCTTTGGGCACGAATCCGAGCTGGTATCACCCGAGTGTCGTTGTAGACCAAGAGTTCATCACCCCGGAGGCGATCGACAATCTCTGAGAAGTTCCCGAGATGCCGCTGTTTTTCACCTCGGAAAGCAAAGATGCACCGGGAGTCACTGCGATTTTGGGCCGGTTCCTGGGCAATCAGAGAATCGGGAAGTTCGAATTGATAACTGCGGAGAGAAAAAGCGCTCTCTCCGGGATCAGTCCCCATCCTCGTCATCGAAGTTGTCCTCTACAGGTCCTCTCGCTCTTCGTGAGCCACGGTTTCCGCGGGAGGGAACGAGTTCTTCTTCGTACTCTTCTTCCTCTTCATAATCGTCTTCTTCAGAGTCGTTGGGTTGGAATTGGTTCCCCGAAAGAAGAACCCGTTCATCGAGATGGTGGACTTGATCTGCACACTGATACAGATCGTTCGAGGTGGTATCCCTGAATGAAGCGATCTCCACACGAACACCGTCATTACGAAGTTTCTCGACCAGGGGGACAAAGTCACCATCTCCGGTCACGAGGATGCACACATCGGTTCGTGGTGAGATGGCCAGGGCATCCAGTGTGATTCCAATGTTCCAGTCACCACTGCTGGTCGGGTCGGAACGGTCACCGACGACTCGTTTGCGCACTTCATATCCATTTCTGCGCAAGACTTCGATGAACTTGTTCTGTTCCATCCCCGGGCGTTCAACCACATATGCCAGCGCACGTTGCAAAACCCGTTTGCTGACAAGATGCTTCAGGAGAGTCGCGAATTCCAACTTGGACTGGTAAAGATTTCGTGCGGCATAGTACATATTTTGCACATCGACAAAAATCGCCACACGCTGCTGCCGGGACAAATCATGTCCGTCAACAGAGACCAGCATCTTCTGGTTTTGGGAAGAGGGGGTGTCCTTGCGCATCTTTTCAAATGCCTCGAGGCCACGCTTCATTTCTTCCTTGTGCTTGCTTC
>JAPOLY010000068.1 GCA_029976805.1 bacterium | reverse complement strand
GAAATAACATTCGGTGTCCCTAACGTGCCCTCACAGGGGAGTGCCGAATGATCGATCCGAAAATGCCACCCGAAGATGAGCCGCAAATGAACGATCAGGCTCAAGGCCCTGAGTCTGAAAATGACGAAGAGGCTTCCGGGGGTTTGTATGGCTTCGCATGGATCCTCCTGGCTCCCATCATTTTCCTGAAAGAGCTCCTACACGGGTTCGGATTTTATCTGGCCATCTTTCTGGTTGCTCTATCACTCGGTCAATATCTCCCCAAAGCGATAGAACTGATCTCGTTTCCCCATGAGTTGAGATATGGGGAAGCGGTAGTCGTGGATCAGGTCCGCCGAGTTTCCGAAGAACCGGGACTCTACCCGCCCATTGGTGCTGAACCATGGCTATTTGACCAATACGCTCCCGGTTACCCGGTATTGGTCAGTCTGTTTCAACCGGCGTTTGATTCTCCTTACGAAGCAGGGAGATGGATCTCCCTTTTCTTTACTATTCTCGCGGCAATCTTTTTGGCGCTGTGGGTCAAATCGACCCACGACTACTCTCTCAATCAACCGAAGAAACTCGCAAAAGATCAGAAAGAAAACTACCTCCCCAGGACCGCTGCTCTCATGGCCATCGCAGGTGTGTTTTCACTGCTGGAGTTCATTCAGTTCGGTTACCTGATGCGAATTGATGCGGCGGCATTGGGTCTGACGGTCGCTGGTGCATGGCTGACTCTGGGGGTTTCCCCGCGCTGGCGTTGGCTGGGTGCCGCCTGTTTCTTTTTGGCGGTTTACACCCGACAGACGATGCTGGCGATTATTCTCCTGACCTATGCCGAGTTGTATCTCCGTGAGGGCAAGGTGGCGATTCGCTGGGGTAGCGGCCTTCTCGTCACGGGGTTGCTCTTTTTTGCCGGATTGAACCTGTATACGGACGGAGGCTTTTATCGTCATGCCGTCGCTTCAAACCTGTTTCCCATGAATTGGGAATACGGAATCAAAAAGTATCTCGGTTCATTTCCCCAATGGAAGACTCCAGTCTTTCTGGCGATGTACATGGCTCTGTTCCTTCATTTGCGAGCGGTTCCCCGCTACAGGGCGATGGCGTGGACTTTATTGACAGGAATGATCTCGCTGACGCTGCCAGTGTTTTGGAGTTCATTCAGTAGCGGGACGATTACAGAAGATGATCTCGGCTTTTTGTTGGGGGCACATGGATTTCTGGTGTTTACCAGCTTCGCCCTGATCATCTTGCGCCCCTCCACCGAAGGGGCCTTCGACGGAGTCCGATCTTTGGCGATCCTCGGGTTTACATTGCTGATTGCCAGAGATGGATCGGATCTGAATTATCTCTTTGAACCCACACTGTTGATGTTGCTGATTCCACTGCAGTACATCTTGCGGCAAGAAGGAGAGACAGATTGGTTCAAGGGAATAATCCTGTCGCTTGTCATATTGCAGGTTTTGATAGGTGTCTATCGCAGTGGGAAGATCACCGAGTTCAATCCGGAACGACTGGAAGAAATGGCAGAACGAACCCGGGTAACCAAGAGTTTGGAAGAGTTTGAGGGACCGATTCTCAGTGAGGAACCCTGGGTGCTGGTTGAATCGGGGCGGCCTCTGGTTATCGAGCCTTATACCGCGAGGCAGATGTATGAATCAGATGTGTGGGATGCCAATGACCTTCGAAAGGCCATCGAAGAAGGTAGATATCCAGCGGTGATTCGATCGAAAGCAAGGGTGTATGCGGGCATCGATCCCAACACAGGGAAGCCCTACTTTGGTCCATGGACCTACAACAGCGTGAGATCCTTCCCCAGAAAAATTCAGGATATACTCGATCGCCATTATGTCCCTTTGGAGCGATCCGAGTTTGTCGAAAAGATTACGGATTATTATCTGGAGGGGCGGCAAATCTGGGTGCCGCGCAGATAGAGGCGACTCCCGAAGGCAAAATTGGCGGGGGGGCATCGGAATCGAACCGACCTACGACGTTGTTCGCGCCGCACCATGGATTTGAAGTCCAGGAGGCCCACCAGGTACCCATTCACCCCCTGAGTGGAAACAAGAGTGTGGCTACTCAGCAGTGATTTGGCAAGAACCCCTGCGGGGGATCTTGCCAAATCCTGCTCAAACACCTTTTTTGAACGACTCAGGAGCGAATATGAACCGTGGGAGTCGGTGAAGCCGCCACGACCTCTCCGATGACGGCATACTCTGAAACATTCGCCGCTTCCAAACTGGCCCTGAGTGCATCGACCTCATTCGCAGAAACCGACAGCAACAATCCACCGGAGGTTTCCGAATCGAGACAAAGGGAGATCAGAGAGTCTTCAATGCCATCTTCCACTGCCAGCTTTTCACCAAGGTATTGGCGATTGCGTACAGAGCCTCCGGAGCAAAATCCTGCTTTGGCCAAATCGGCGACACCCGGTAGCAGTGGCAACGCCCCGGCAGAGATCACCAGATCGACACCACTCGCCAAAGCCATTTCGGAGCCGTGGCCAGCCAAGCCGAAGCCGGTCACATCGGTCGCGGATTGAACCTGATGTTCGAGGGCCAATCGTGCAGCTGTGGCGTTCAGAGTTGCCATCGACAGGGAAGCTGCAGCGACAATATCACTGTCCACTTCCGATTTATTCAGAGCAGTGCTGACAGTGCCGGTTCCAAGTGCTTTGGTGAGAACCAGTACATCGCCCTCACGGGCCCCGCCATTGGTCAGCATGTGATCAGGGTTGATGGTACCGGTGACGGCAAGGCCGTATTTGATTTCTGCATCGCGGACACTGTGTCCACCGAGGAGAGCGCACTGTGCTTCCTCCATTTTTTCAGCACCACCGGCGAGAATCTCACCAAGAATTGAAACGGGAAGTTCGGCTGGAAAGCCGACAATATTGAGTGCGCTCAGTGGACTGCCACCCATGGCGAAGATGTCCGAGAGGCTGTTGGCCGCAGCAATACGACCAAACTCCCGGGGGTCGTCGACGATGGGAGGAAAGAAATCCACGGTTTGAACGATGGCCCGATCCGATCCCGGAATACGGATCACACCCGCATCATCAAGAGTGTCCGGTCCATGAAGAACTTCTTCACGGGTGGGCATCGAAAGATTGGAGAGGACCTCGACCAGGTCCCCGGGTGAGAGCTTGGCCGCTCAGCCCGCACAGGACGCGTAGTTGGTCAGTCGAATCGGTTCGTCAGACATCGTGCTCTCCTCTCTGGAAGTGGAAAGATCCCCCGCTGATCCAGCAAGGTCAAGGGCAAGTCGACCGTCTGTCTGCAGATCGGGAGCGATCAGCCTGCAGAGGCAAGAATCTCTTTGACTCGGGCACAGATCTCCGCGTGCTCGCTCTCCTCCAGTGTCCTGACGTCGAGAATGACCTTGTCATCCTGAACCGTGGGGAGGATCGACGGTTCGCCGGTGCGGAGTTGGCGAGCCAGATCCTGAACTGGAAGCAGTGGGGAGGAGAGTTGTACTCCTCTGGAATCGATGGGGCGGGCCGGCAAAGACCCACTGCCCGCATATCCGTCATGGTCGAGGGGCTGGCAATCGAGGTGGTCGATGGTCTGGAGATCCTTGAGCAGGGCCTGCTGCCGTTTTTCGAGGTTCTCCAGAGGTTCCAGTACCCTGCGAAGGGACGGAATCGTCTGAATCGATTCCTCTTCACCCCGAAGGTAAACACGGAGTGTTTGCTCGAGGGCGATATAGGTCATCCTGCCCGGTCGCATGGCTCTGTAGAGAGGGTGCTTTCGGCACTTTTGAACCAGTTCTCTGGAGCCGGCGATGATTCCTGCCTGAGGACCTCCGAGAAGTTTGTCACCACTGAAGCAGACCAGTGCACAACCACTTTCGAGACTGTCCCGGACCCATGATTCGCCCCGTAATCCCCGTGCTGCCAGGTCGACCATGCAACCTGACCCCATGTCATGAACGACGGGCACCGAATGAGAGTTGCCCACCTCACAAAGTTCACCGATCTCTGCTTCTTCTGTGAAGCCGACGACCCGGTAATTGGAGGTATGCACCTTGAGGATCATCGCCGAGTTTTCACTGCAGGCCTGATCGTAGTCTTTGGCTCTCGTGCGGTTGGTGGTGCCGACTGCTTTGAGACGTGCCCCACCCTGTTCCATGATATCGGGGATTCGGAACGAGCCCCCGATCTCGACAAGTTCCCCATGGGAGACCAGAACTTCGCGGTTCTCTGCCAATGCAGAGAGCAACAACAGGGTGGCACCCGCATTGTTGTTGACGATAGTGGCGTCTTCCGCTCCCGTCAGTTCCCGGAGAAGTTCAGCGCATCCTTCATCGCGACTGCCACGCAGTCCGGTTTCCAGATCGATTTCAACCCGCACCGGGTGACGCAATTGTTCAACGAGTGCGTCGGTCACTTCGTCAGCCAGGGGGGCCCTTCCCAGACCGGTGTGAAGGACGATGCCGGTCGCATTGATCACCCTGCGGTGATAGGGCATCTGTCTCTGGCTGAGGCGATCAGCGAGTATTTGCAGAATTGAGGACTCTTCGAGATCGCTCTCCTGAGCCAAACCTGCGATGGCATTGGCGCGAATCGAGTCGAGTAGCGCGCGGCACTCGGAAAGGACCAGAGAGCGTGAATGGGTGTCCACGAGGGCTTCCATGGCAGTGGAATTCATCAGTCGATCCACTTGCGGAAGTTTTCTCAGAAGGGCACCGATTTCGGTGGGGGTCATCGAAGTCCTTTGGCAGGAGTTATCGAGGCCTTTCGGCGGATTGATCCATGAGGGCCTTTTGTGTGGAGGCCCGACGCAACTTGATGATTTCGGCATCTCCTGTGGAGATCAACTCGATTCTGGCTTTGAGATCGAGCACCGATATCGGCAGTGTACCCTGAATCAGCAAGGGTTTGCGAGTGACCGAATCGATCCAGACTCTCAGCGTTCCATGAATTCCGAAGAGCCCCTTGAAGCGTTTCTTGGTATCCCCGTCGGAAGCGAGGGGAGTCAAACTGAGTTCGATGGCGTCGTAGGTGCCTTCATTGACCGTCAATTCCTTTTGCTGCATCTGGCGAACTTCCACCAGCCAGCGGTGGTCGTCGTTGACAGCAGGAATGATCATCGGTGATCCGTCTTCTGGAAATGAAGCGGTTCTTGCCACGTAGATGGAAGTCAACAGATCCACGTAAGGCTTGTCGACTTCATGAACTTTTTTGGTGACCCAAAGTTCATGGGCAGCGGTTCCGCAATCACGATCTCCACAATGTTTGGACCGGGTACCCCAGGGTATCGGTCCCTTCCATTCCACCTCTGCAACATCGTGGTTCTTGTCTTTGCATTCGGAGTCCCGGCAATGCTCTCTCCGGGAATAGGTGATTTTGCCTTCTTCGAAATCCAAATGCTTCGTGTGGTGCTCAGAACCTCTTTGTACGTTGGTGTATGCGATGGGTTGTCCACTGCCCCGATCGAGTCTTGAGGTGATCTGTTGATCGATGGTGTATCCGAATCGATCACCCTTTCCCCGTGCATGAAGAACTGTGGTGTTATTTTCATCATGGAAGGAGCCGAGCTCCAGATGACCCACAAGAACCTGTGCACCCTTCCATTCGACGGTCGCCCGAAAGACGAGGCGTTCTCCCAATGGCAGGGAGGCAGGCTCGATTCCGGCAAGAGATTCGACGGCTACTGCGGGGGCAGGGGCTGGTTCATCAGAAGATTTTTCAACTTTTTTTTCCCCGGTAACCGGGGAGTCAGGAGCATCTCCCGGAGTTGCATGGGGATCAGAATCCCCTGATTTGGGGGCGGTTTCCATTAAGGCAGAAACAGAGGTGGAGAGCGGTACACCAATCCCGGCCAGAACCGGTACGTTCAGGCAAAGGGCCAGAAACAGTGTCAGTAGCAAGTCATTCAAGCGAATGAACCTATGGCGTGACAATGCGATCTCCAAATCCAATATAGCTCGGGAATGAGGGATCACACGGCAGATCCATTCCCCCCCGGACCGGCATACCCGGATGGTATACCCAAGGGCAACATTTTTCCAACGTGGTTGGGTTGTCATTTGGTTCCCGGTGGACATTTGTAACAGGCGATTGGCCAAGAAATTTGCAGGGTTGCTATTGCAGGAAATCACTCAGGGAACATACTAAGGCCCGGCTCGGGGCCCCGTTTTACAAGGGTTTCCCCGGGATGACAGGATCGAGCTACCGGTGCTGGCATGCAGCCCGGGCAAGGATTTCGGGAAAATCTCGATAGAAGGAGTACCCCCATGAACAAGGGTGAACTGATTGCATTCGTGCAGAAAGAGTTGGATGAGACCAAAGCCGGTGCAGAGCGTTGCGTCAACGCTGTGATCGATGGAATCAAAAAGGGTGTCAAGAAGGACAAGAGCGTCCAGGTCGTGGGCTTCGGAACCTTCAGCATCCGCAAGCGTGCAGCACGTACCGGTCGCAACCCTCAGACCGGTGAGACCATCAAGATCAAGGCCTCCAAGAGTGTTGCCTTCAAGCCGTCCAAGACTTTCAAGGACATGGTCTGATCGATTCGATTTGAATCGGAATCAAGGGTGATCACTCTTTCAGGGTGATCACCCTTTTTTCATAGCAGGTTCTGAGGGTCGATATCGAGAGTGATGCGAGTCGAAGACCAGCGTGGTTTTTCCGTCTGTGCCAATCGGCCTACAATTCTCAAAGATTCTCTGCTGTTACTTTTCAACAAGACATGGTGCCGAAATCTCCCTCGAAGTTTCTCAAGGGGGGCCGGTGCCGGGCCCAATACCTGTACCCGATTTTCGCCCTCGACTTTCAGTTTGCTCGTCAAGGCTTCAGCAGTTTCCAGGGTTCTTTTTTCATCTTCATCTTCGAAGACGATGCGTGCGAGAAATCCATGGGGTGGGTAATGAAGCATCTGTCGAACCGAATTCTCATGCTCGAGCAACTCATCCAGATCCTGACGAACGGCACATTCGATGGCGTAGTGCTCCGGCTGTCGAGTCTGCAGTGCGACCCGTCCGGGTGCGTCTCCCCGACCAGCCCTGCCCGCAACCTGGCATAAAAGTTGAGCAGTCTTTTCTGCGGAACGGAAGTCGGGGAGTCCGAGAGCCACATCGGCATCGAGAACTCCGACCAGTGTGACTCCGGGGATATCGTGTCCCTTGGCGACCATTTGTGTTCCCACCAGAATTTGTGTTTCTCCATCACGAAACTTCTGCAGGATCTGTTCCATCCGCCGTCCACTGGTGACGGTGTCCCTGTCGAGCCGGTCCACGCGTACCTCAGGAAACAGGGAAACGAGAGTTTCCTCGACTCTTTCGGTTCCCGGGGAGCGCTGGCGCAATCCGGTGAATTGGCACTGGGGGCAGCGATCGGGGATACCCCTTTGTTCCGCACAATAGTGGCATTGGGCGATATCCCGGTGTTTGTGGTAAGTGAGGGGAATATCACAGCTGTTACAGCGGAATGAATATCCGCATTGGCGACAATGGACGTCTCTTGCGAAGCCACGACGATTGAGAAAAAGCAGAACCTGCTCCTCCCGATCAAGAGTCTGGCGGATGAGATCGATCAGTCTTCTGGAGAGAAGGCCGGAACTGTCTCCCGTCCCCTTTTCCTTTCGACGATCGATGATTTCGATGGTCGCCATGTCGCGGTTACTGACCCGATTCTCCAGATTCAGTTTTTCGTAGCGTCCCTGTCGAGCGTTCTCCAGTGATTCCATCGATGGTGTCGCCGAACCGAGTACGCAGGGGATGCCCAACTGGTGGGCCCTCATGACCGCCACATCTCTCGCGTGATAGCGAGGGCTGTTTTCCTGTTTGTAGGAGCTCTCATGACACTCATCGACGACGATCAAACCGAGATCGGTAACCGGCGCAAAGACAGCGCTGCGGGCTCCCATCGCCAGTTTGACTTCTCCTTTGCGGAGTCTTTCATGGTGAACGGCACGCTCAGTATCAGGGAGCATCGAATGCAGAACCGCAACGGGACCGAGGCGCTCAGTAAATCTCTCAATGGCCTGCGGAGTCAGGGCGATCTCTGGGAGCAAAACGAGGACCCCTTTGCCAGCAGCCAATGCGGTCTGTGCGGCACGGATGTAGACCTCAGTCTTTCCACTGCCTGTGACTCCATGAAGCAGGAAGGTCTGATATTTTTCGAGGAAGATCTGTTCTCGGATACGAGCGATGGCGGTTTGTTGCTCATCATTCGGCTCGAAGGGAGCAGGTTGATCCCAGGGAATCGAATCGGCAAGGGACTCCCCGGGTACACCGAATTCCGGAGGCAGACTTTCAAAGATCTCGATTCGCCCCTTTTTCGCCAAAGTTTTGATGGGGCTGTCGCTGATCCCGCAATCTTCGACGAGTCGTCGAAGCGGAACAGGTTTGGGGTGTTGTTGCAAAAACTCGAGAACCCGATTGCGGGCGTCGGCACCACCACCCTTTTCGTCGGGGAGTGCCCCTTCGAGACCCCGGACCCAGCGCACCTGGCGAACCTTTCGTTCCCGAACCGGTTTGGGAAGTGCAGTCTCGATGGCTTCACCGATTCCGCAGACGTAGTAGTTCGCAGTCCAATCGAGGAGGGTCAGCAGTTCCTCGGAAAGGGTGGCTCCATCCTCGACGACAGAATGGATTTTTCTCAATTTGGGATGCACAGAGTGGTCTGTGATCTCGATGACCCAGCCGTAGCGACGACTGGGACCAAAGGGGACAAGGACAGGGGTTCCGGGGACAATTTGCCCCAGCATTTCGTCCGGGATCCGATAATCGAAGGCCTCATGGATCGGAACCGGAATGGCGACCCTGGCGATATTCTTCAATCTTCTCCCCGTTTCTGGCCAAATCTGAAGGGAAAATCCCCCTGCGACCCTTCTCAGTAACGCTTGGGGGGAGGGCAGGCAAGGGCCTTCAAAATCGACCTCCGATTGGCCCACGGTTCTCTTGTGGGAGTGAAATCTGCACGGGAAAATGGAAAATGGACCTCTGGAGTCAAATTTGGGGCTTCAGCGTTTCAGGAACAGAAGGCAGGAGATCATGAATCGAACCGGGGCGGGCACCGATCCGTGGTATCAGCGGGCCTTCAGGTCCGAGTACCTGCAGGTCTACCCGGGGAGAAGTGTGGAATCCGCCGAGGCAGAAGTCGCCGCTGCTCTCGACTGGCTGAGCCCTGAGGAGGGAGCCCGTGTTCTCGACCTTTGCTGTGGTGCGGGGCGTCACTCCCGTTGGCTTCAGGAATCTGCCGTTGAACTTCACGGCCTCGATCTTTCTGAAGAATTGCTCGCGGAAGCCCGCCGTCATTTGCAGGAGTCTGTGATTCTCCATCAGGGAGACATGAGGCAGTTGCCCTTTGAGGCTGGCTATTTTGATGCGGTGCTGATGTTCTTCACTTCCTTTGGTTACTTCGAAACCGATGAAGAAAATCAGGGTGTCCTGACAGAGGTCGCCCGTGTGGTGAGGGAGGGCGGCCGCTTTTTGCTCGATCTTCCTGACCGGGATTTGATCGTGAACAACCTTGTTCCTGTCAGCGAAAAAGTCGTCGGCGACAAGTCGATCCGCGAGGAGCGCAGTATCACTGCGGATGAAAAAAGAGTGGAAAAGAGAGTGACCCTGTCGGGGCCAGCGGGAGAGAGCCACTATATTGAGTCGGTCCGACTGTTCACAAAATCTGAAGTGACCAAAATGCTGGAAGAGAGTGGCTGGGCTCCACTGGGTTGCCGGGGAGACTGGGATGAATCGGATCAGATCCCCGGGACATCGCCACGGATGATCTTTACCGCAGAGAGATCGGCGCAACACAAGTGATGAATGACCGCGCAGGCCAACCCACTGTTCACAACGCACTCGACCTTCGCCTGAAAAGGGGACCGGGGTGGGATGCGGTGATGGGGCCTGTTGCCATCGATGCGGATGATGTTGCCCGTCATGTGACAACTCACCGTTGGGATCCGGCTCGCAGAATCGAGTGGCTTGAGGAGTTGAAGCCCCATTGGGACAGCCTTCCATTGCCGAATGGCCCCCGGTCTGCATTGAATAAACTGCAGGACCCTTCCTGCCAGATCATCCTGGCGGGTCAGCAACCGGCTTTGTGTGCCGGGCCCCTTTTGAGTACGGTGAAACTTCTGTCGGCCATCGGTCTGGCCGCTGATCTGGAAAAGAGGGGAATCCCCGCAGTCGCTCTCTTCTGGATCGCCGATGAAGACCACGATGTCGGGGAGCTCAATCCGGGAAGCTTTCGCAATGGTTCCCAGCTCGGAGTTCCCTTCGACCGCGGCCGGCGACCGATTTCAGGCCTGCGTCATCCTCTCTCCACAGAAGAGCGGATCAGGGAACTCGAAGGCTGTTTTGAGGGCGCTCCCCATTCGGCCGAGATTCTCTCACTGATGAGCAAGGCTCTGGACCCATCTCCGTCAGCAGAATTCTGCAATCTCCTGTGGCAGTTCCTTCCGGAAGAAGCGTGGTTGCCGATCCACCCGCAGTGGCTTCGCAACTTGCAGTTGCCCTGGATCCAAAAAGCCCACGGTGAATCCGCGGTCTATCAAGAAGAAGTCAGAAGAGCGAGCAGAGAGCAAGTGGAGCAGGGGGTCCCGGCACCGGTTCGTCCCCGTGATGGAGCTCCTTTCTTTGTGATCGATACCGCTGGTGAGAGAGTTCGCCCGGAGTCCTCTGGCGAGTTGGATCTCTTTGCAGATTCAGAGAAGCTCTCTGCGGATGCACTCCTGAGGGGGGTGATTCAGGATGCGATTCTGGAACCTGCAGCGGTCATCCTGGGGGCGACCGAATGGTGTTACACCCTGCAGACGCGCTTCATTCGCAAGCGTTGGGAGATCACCCAGCCCCTGTGGTTACCGCGCCCGGGATTGCGTCCGCTGGAGTCAGATCTGATCGAGGCGTTGACGGAACTGGGAGTGGGGCTGGACCGTTTGGTCCCGGGCGTAGACCTGACGCTTCAGATTCCCAACGACAAGGGTGCACTGAAACGGGAAGAGTTGTCTCAGGCCTCTTCGGAACTCTTTGAAAAGTTGCAGTCTCTCGCCACGGATCCGTTTTCCAATCCCGCACTGCGGAAGAAAGCGGAGCGTCTGCGAAGCCGTTGGCAGAAACAGCTCGAGAGTCTGGGGAGATCGGTGGACCGGGGTCTGGACCTCGAGATCGAGGCGAAACGGAATCGTGCCAGGGCGTGGGTCGACAGGGCTTTTCCGGGGGGAATGGAACCGGAAAGAAGCCGTAACCTGTGCGATCTGCTGGCCTGGCAGGGACTCGGTGCATTACAGGAGATGATCACTCTCATCTCCGGGAACATCACACGATGGGATGGGCGTGTCAGCCCCTGGCCTTTGGCCTCATCAAGTGAGAAGAGTGAATCGGAGAGTCCGAATGAATCCTCTTGAGTCCATGAATGAACCTCTGGATCTACTGGTGGTCGCTGCGCACCCCGACGATGCGGAAATCTCCATCGGCGGAACAATCCTGGCCACCCTTGCCAGTGGCCACCGGGTGGGCATCGTCGATTTGACCCGGGGAGAACTGTCGAGTCGTGGCACCCCCGAGCTGCGCGCTCAGGAAACGGCGGCAGCGACAGAAGTTCTGGGGATCGACTACCGCGTCTGTCTCGACCTGCCGGATGGTTCTGTCAGAGATACGGACGAAGCCCGTGAAAAACTGGTGGCCGTCGTTCGCCACACCCGCCCGCGGGTCATGCTTGCCCCCTGGAGAGATGATCTGCATCCGGATCACGCCGGAGCAGGCTTGCTGGCTTATCGCAGTCTCTATCTGGGCGGTGTGAAGATGTATCCGGGGGGGGCTCCCGCGGAGACCCAGCACCGACCTGCAACTCTGGGGTACTACATGTGTCACACCCCCTTTGACCCCAGTGTCATCGTCGATGTCACGGATCACTGGGCTCGCAAGTGTGAAGCGGTTCAGTGTTATGCCTCCCAGTTTCATCAGCCGGGCAAGGATGGGCCTCCCACCAAGATTTCCAGACCGGAGTTCATGCTGGCCGTTGAGGGGCGTGCCCGGGATTTGGGGGGAAGGGTCGGTGTCGAATTCGGTGAAGCACTCAAGTGGCAGGATCCACCGGCGGTCACCAATCCCGTCGACATGATCCATGGCCGCGGGTTGAGCGCTCGCGAGGGTGGGGGTGCCTGAGATGAAGATCGCCATCGTCTGTCACCCGACCCATGGAGGAAGTGGTGTGATCGCTTCCGAGTTGGGAATGCGATTGGCAAAGAATGGGCACGAGATTCATTTCGTCTCCCACGAGAGACCCTTCCGACTCGACCCGCTGACTCTGGGAGTTCACTATCACCGGGTCAATGTTTCTTCGTATCCGCTCTTTCGCTATCCGCCTTATGCGCTGGCTCTGGCGAACCAGTTGTCGAGGGTTATCCAGGATCACGACATCGAGATCATTCACGCCCACTACGCGATTCCCCATTCATTGGCAGCGATTTTGGCACGCAACATGAATGCGGATCATGGGGTCAAGGTGGTGACCACCCTTCACGGAACGGATATCACCCTCGTCGGTGCAGACCCGTCGTACACAGATATCACCCGTTGGGCGATGGAAGAAAGTGATCATGTCACCGGTGTCAGCGACTGGCTCGCCCGTGAAACGCACAATGAGCTCGGATCGCATCTGCAGGTCGAGACGATCCCCAATGCCGTGGATACCGAAGCGTTTTCAACATCGAGGGGCTGTGATCAGCTGCGGGCAAGATTTGCTCCGGAGGGTGAGCTGCTTCTCGCTCACGTCAGCAACTTCAGGCCGGTCAAGCGCACGGGAGATGTCATTCGCATCTTCGCCAAAGCGACAGCGGGCCTCTCGGCCAGATTGTTGATGATCGGTGATGGACCTGATCGGGCTGCTGCTGAGAGTCTCGCCAAAGAACTGGGAATCTGGGACAGGGTCCACTGGCTGGGCATCATCGATGACACCGCCCCCCTGCTTGCCAGTTCTGACCTCTTTCTTCTTCCCAGTGAAAACGAGTCCTTTGGACTGGCCGCCCTTGAAGCGATGGCGTGTGGATTGCCCGTGATTGCGACCGCTTCCGGTGGAATGCCGGAAGTGATCGTCGATGGCGAGACCGGTTTCCTCGCCCCGGTCGGGGATATTGAAGCCCTCTCCCAGGGGGCGCGCACACTGCTGGAAGATGCAGAACGAAGATCCCTCTTTGCGAGCACAGGGCGTCAAAGGGTGGAGGATCAATTCCGCTGGGATCCGGTCATCTCCCAGTATGAAGTACTTTACGGACAGCTCTTTTCCGGCGGATCGTGAGGAGCGGGGGCGGCACCCTCCGCTTCGATATCCGGACCCCCTGCAGTTTCGATGGCGTGGGGGATCGCCGGCCAGATCTCTTCCAGGCATTCAGCGATGGCTTTCGGGTTTCCGGGCAGATTGATGACCAGGCAGGTTCCCCGGCGACCGGCGATGGCACGGGATAGAATCGCGGTAGGGACCCGATCCCATGTTTTCGCGCGCATTTTTTCGCCAAATCCCGGGATCAGCACCTCACAGGCGTCGGCGGTGGCTTCGGGAGTGACGTCTCGGGGACCGAATCCAGTTCCGCCCGTGGTGATGACGAGACAGCAGATTTCGGACATTTCCTCGATGGCCTCACGGATCAGATCGCGCTCATCCGAGACGATACGCATTTCAAAGGGGGGGGAAGAGGGAATCCGGGGCTCGAGCCAGCGGCGGACTTCGGGGCCGCCCTTGTCCTCGTAGACCCCTCTGAAGGCTCTGTCAGAGATGGTCAGGACGCCAATTGCGGGCATTTTGGGTGAATTCATCGGTCAAAACCGCCTTTCAGAATCACCATAAACCCCGATCCCGGGCCGAGAAAGGACTACAAATTCACCCCTTTCTGATGAACAATGGAGATCTCGTGAGTGGAGAAGGATTTCAAAAAGTGTGGAAATTCCGCGAGGGATCACCACCGGAAGACCGTCCTACTCATTGAGAAACCATATTCCCCGGGGATATCTGCCTTTTGAGACGGTTCAGGGGCAGTCGATCCTGCGGAATGAATGGTTGACCCGTTCAGAGCCCAAGCTGGCTTTGCCAGCATCAAGAGAGAGGAACGTCATGCGTATCCTGACCCTCATTTTTGCGTTTCTTTTTGTGGTGACCACCGCCGGTTGGATGACTGCCCAGTCTCCCGATGGTGCCCGTCGCCCCCTCGATCTTCCTTCCGGAGGAGCGGGAGACGGAGACGACGAAGAAGACGCCCCGGAGACCATCAACTTCTGGGGAGGCGAGTATGAAGGCGATGCCTTCTTCTGGTGCCTCGACAAGTCCTGCTCCATGAGCTGGAACGGTGAGAT
>JAPOLY010000122.1 GCA_029976805.1 bacterium | reverse complement strand
GGCGAGTGGGTTTCCTACAGTGCTGATGGCCTCTTCACCAATATCGAGCACAGGGAAATCATTCCGGATTGCAATGCAAATGGAGCAGATGACCGCTGCGAGATTCGCTCGGGTCTGATTCCTGATTGTAATGGAAACATCATTCCTGATTCCTGTGATATTGCCAATGGCACTGAGCTGGACTGTGATCTCGATGGCGTTCCGGACGCCTGCTTCCTCGCAAATGGGGGCCCGGACTGTAATGCCAATGGTGTTCCCGATTCCTGTGATATTGCTTCCCTGCAGAGCAGTGACTGTAACGCCAACGGAATCCCCGACGAGTGTGAAGCAGACTGTGATGAAAATGGTACTCCGGATGACTGTGATCTGGCCTCAGGTGCGCCGGATTGTAATGCCAACGGGACTCTGGACAGCTGTGACATCGCCAGCGGTACTTCCGTCGATTGTGATCTGAACACAGTTCCCGACAGTTGCGACCTCGCCAATGGTGCTTCTGATTGCGATACCGATCTGGTTCCGGACCACTGTCAGATTGCGGCAGATCCTGCACTGGATTGTGATGTCAACGGTGCTATTGATTCCTGCGAATTGCTGGCAAATGCCAGCCTGGATTGCAACTCCAATAACCGTATCGACAGTTGCGATATCGCAGAAGGCCTGAGTGCGGACTGTGATCTCAACGGTAATCCCGACGAGTGTCAGATCGCTTCCGGCTTCTCCATTGATTGCAACTCCAATGCGATTCCCGATGAGTGCGAAGATCCGTTCCTCGAGTCCACTCCCCCAACATTCGTGACTTCTGTGGCGAATATTGCCCTTGATTCAGAGACCGGGGTTTGCGGAGCAACGGCCTCCTGGACCGATCCAGAACTGACAGATAACTGCGACGACCTTATTGATTTGAGTTCCACTCATCCAAACGGGGGGCAGTTCTCTGTAGGAACGACAGAGGTCACTCTGACTGCGACGGATGATCACGGAAACAGCTCGACGAGTACCTTTACAGTGACGGTGACAGATGTCGAAGATCCTCAGATTACAGACATGCCTGCCACCATCGAGATCAACAACGATCTTGACCAGTGTGGTGCAGCGGTAACCTGGGCAGAACCGACGATTACTGACAACTGCCTGGTCAGCAGCAGTGGCCCCGATGTCGCCAATGGCTCCGTCTTTGAAGTCGGTAGCCATGTGGTGACCTACACGGCGACCGATTCTGCTGGAAGAATGACCACCGCCAGCTTTGACATTATCGTGACCGATGCGCAGGCTCCGGCTTTCACCAGTACTCCTGAGAACATGATTCTCGACACTGATCTCGATCAGTGTGGTGCGGTGGCCAACTGGACGCCGGCTGTTCCTGGCGATAACTGTGCAATTCTGTCGACCACCAGTACCCATAACCCGGGTGACTTCTTCCCGACCGGTACTTCAACCGTCACGACGACAACCACCGATACTGCGGGACTGACCGCTGTCCACTCCTTCACGATTACCGTAAATGATGTTCAGCCGCCGACTCTTTCCGAGATGCCGATGAACATGGTTGTGAATGCGGAAGCAGGTCTTTGTGAGGCAGCCGTTGACTGGACTGCACCATTGACCCAAGACAACTGCTCTGGTGAAACCCTGCAGGGAAGTCACGCTTCAGGCAGTTCTTTTGCCGTCGGTAACCACACGGTGACCTACACCGTGACGGACAGCAGTGGTCTTACTTCTGAAGCCAGCTTTGAAATCGTGGTTGAGGATCATCAAGACCCCACGTTCGATGTGGCTCCGATGACGATGACCCTTCAGGCTGACAGCGGACTTTGTCAAACTGCCGCAAGCTGGGATACGGTAGAGTACTCAGATAACTGCGCTGTTCTTCAGTTGATTTCTACCCATCAGTCAGGCGATACCTTTGAGGTGGGAACGACGACTGTGTCGATGACCCTCGAAGATATTCATGGGAATTTTGCTTCACATTCCTTCGACGTGATCGTTGAAGACAATCAGCAGCCGAGTATCTCAGGAATGCCTGCAACCATTACTCAAAACAATGATGCAGAGCTTTGTGGTGCAGTCGTGAATTGGACAGATCCAACGTCCGATGACAACTGTGGCATCGATGAATTCACCAGCAGCCACATGAATGGTGGAATCTTTGATGTGGGAACAACAACCGTGACGTATACCGCACTGGATATCCACGGCAACAGTTCCACCGCTTCCTTCGATGTTGTGATCAATGACAATGAAGCACCGACGATTTCCAGCTTGAGTGGGGATCTCTCCTCAGCCAACGACCAGGGAAATTGCGGCGCGATCATGTTCTGGTCTGAGCCGAGAGCAGACGACAACTGTGACCTTCTGTCTTTGACCAGTACGCATCAGAGCGGAACGTTCTTCGATGTGGGTGTAACAACGGTGACTTACACTGCGACCGATATTTACGGAAATGAGTTGTCCCAGTCGTTCGATATCACGATTACGGATGCTGAAAATCCAAGCCTCGCCGGTGATCTGGGAGATATGACGGTTTCAACAGATCTGGATCAGTGTGATGCCGTTGTCATGTGGAGTGATCCGGAGGCGGTCGATAATTGTCCAGGCGCGACTTACAGCAGTAATATTGCCAACGGATCCGTCTTTGCTCTGGGTTCGACACTGGTGACCTACACGGTTGTAGACGCAGCAGGCAATAGTTCTGAGACTTCCTTCACTGTGACGGTAGAGGATAACCAGAGCCCTGTGTTTGACTCTGCTCCTCAGGACATCACCCTGAATTCAGATTCCGGTCAGTGCTCAGCAGCACATTCCTGGGCTGATCCGCAAACTTCGGATAACTGCCCCAATCTGAATCTGAATACCAGCCACCCGTCGGGATCCGCTTTCTCTGTGGGAACTACGGACGTGACGATGTTCCTCACAGATGGTTCAAACAACACGGTTCAGCACACCTTCACGATCACTGTCGTTGATATCGAGGATCCGTTGCTGAGTGGAGTCCCCACCGACATGAATCTGACCACTGACCCCGGCGTCTGTGGTGCAAATGTGGATTGGGCACTTCCGGTTGCGACTGATAACTGTGGTGTCAGTGATCTGGTCAGTTCATACGAGCCAGGTGATTTCTTTGAAATCGGAACAACCACTGTTTCCTACTCAGTGGCCGATGGAAGTGGAAACCTGGTGACCAGCTCCTTCAACATCACCATTTCGGACGAAGAAGCTCCGATCATCGGAACCACCGGTGATCTGACCATCGCCGCACCTGCAGGAACCTGCAGTGCATTCGTCGATCTGCCGGCAGCAACTGGCAGTGACAACTGTCAGTTGGTGGCATTGACCAACAGCCTCAATGGAGGTTCGGATGCCGGTGGAACCTTCGAATATGGTTCAACGCTGATTACGTGGACGGCAACTGACAGCGCCGGCAACGTCGCTACCGTTGATCAGACCGTCACCGTCACAGTAGATATGACAGACTGCAACGCCAATGGAGCACCTGATGTGTGCGAAATCGTTGAGGGATCTGCACTCGATTGTGATGGCAATGGTATCCCCGACGAGTGTGACACTGATTGTGACGGCAACGGGATTCCGGATGCCTGTGATCTTGCCAGTGGTTCTGCGGAGGATTGCAATGGCAACGATATTCCGGATTCATGTGATTTGGCTGGCGGTATCAGTGTCGATACCAATGGCAATGCCACTCCGGATGAGTGTGAGCCAAGCTTCCGTCGTGGAGATGCGAATGAAGATGGATCAGTCGATATTGCTGACGCTATCTTCATGCTTTACACGCTGATGCTGAACGGTCCTCAATCTGGTTGTGCAGATGCGACTGATTCCAATGACAGTGGATCTCATGACATTGCCGATGCGGTCTTCATTCTCACGTACCAGTTCGCAGGTGGCGAAGCACCGTCTGCACCTGGTCCGGATACCTGTGGAGTGGATGCTACACCGAATGATGGATTGGGTTGTGACAGCTACAACGGTTGTCCGTAATCCAACGGATTCAAATCAGGGATGAAAAAAGGGCCGAAGCGAGATTGTCGCTTCGGCCCTGATTTTTTGTCTGTTTGCTGGTGTTACTCGACGTCTGATTCTTCTGCTTCCACAGATGGTGCGACGATCTCGAGAGTATCCAGAAGAATATGG
>JAPOLY010000022.1 GCA_029976805.1 bacterium | reverse complement strand
GAGATTCCCGCTTCTTCTGACCAGGTCAGATCCTCCCGGTCGATGACCTGTATTCCGGCACCGATACCGGCAGTGGTTCTCAGGGAAAGATCGGCAAATCCATCATTCCTTGCCCCGAAGCTGGTGTAGAGGAACCATTCGTCCTCCGGGAAGAAGTCGTATTTTACTTCGGCACCGGTGGACCGCTTACTGACCACCTGATTGTCCTCGGCGTAGGTCCAGTCAATCTTGGAAACGAAACGGTGGGTCAGGTATCGAAATTTGTAATCGAGATTCATGACCGCAGAGGTGGTCTCCGTATTTCCGGAGGTTCTCGAACCATTCAGGGAAATGGTTGCCTTCTGGGTCGAAGTTGGCGGGGTTTCCGGAGTCGGGTTGATGGCGACCAGATTTTGTCCCGGTACCCGAGTCTCGAGCAGATCGTTGGTCACTCGCCACTCGCCATTTTCATCCATGGACAGCAGACCTTCGATGGACATGCCATTGTCGGTGACAAGAGTGGCCTTTTTGCCGAATCGAAGGCCTTTGACTTTTTCTGCAGCGATGGTGATTTCGCCGATTCCTTCCAGATTCATGAGATATACGCCATCCTCAAATTGGAGAATGGAACCCACCAGTGAAGAACCGTCGACCAGTTCCAGAATATCCGCATCCGAAGCAGCCGGGTTTGTCGCAACCTGCAGTGTCAGTACCAAAATCAACGTGGAAATCATCGTCGAAGTTTCCTTTCGGGATGGTATTGGGCGGGGGGACGGGGAGTTTACACTGTCCACGGCGGGCGTGGGACAGGATTTTCTGGGTAATGAGTGCGGAATCGGGGGGCGAGTGACAGAGTCTTCGAGTCAACCCCGACATTCCCAGAAGTTTGGTCTGTCGTCACTCTTGGCGGCATGCTTTTCCCTGATGGTTGCCCTGCCTCTGGCGATCCTGCCGGCACGGTGGGCCTGTTGGTTGGCAAGCCGCCTGGTACTGCCGGGCTGGTGGCTCGCAGGTCGGCGCCGACGGGTGACCCTCAGTAACCTGCGTCATGTTTATGGCCATGTCTGGAGCGATGACCAAATTCGAAGGGTTGCCCGCGAGTCGTGGCGTCGAGTCGCCTTGTCGGCGGTGGAAGCTTTGCAGATTCGTCGCTGGCTGGCTGATTCGACTTTCCATGAGCGCATCGAATGGGTGGGGCCTTGGGAAGAGATCGAGCGACGGCACCGGGCCGGTGAGCCCTTTTTGCTCGTCAGCGGTCATCTGGGTCCTTTCGAAGTCGTGTTGCCAACTCTGGTCCACCGGGGTTGGAGGATCGATCTCCTGTCCCGACATATCAAAAATGGATACGTCCACAAAATGATGCACTGGCTGAGATCCGGAACAGTCCCGGGAATCCTCGACCCTTCCGGAGCCCTTCCGGAGATGGGCCGTTCCCTTCGTTCTGGACGCTGCCTGGCGATGCTGGTGGATCAAAACACCCGGGCTGGCCTGCATGTGCCCTTCCTTGGTCGGGATGCCGGGACTCTTCCTGTGGTGGGAGTTCTTCAGCGTCGATACCGGGTTCCCGTGGTGTACCTCCATGCCCGTAGACTCGAGGAAGGGTGCCGCTATCGCATGCACTGTGAAATTGCCGATCTGCCGGAGGGGGATGATCTCCGCCAGCACATCGACGGGGCCACACGGGCTGTCAGTGCAAAAATTGAACACTGGGTCCGGGAAAACCCCGCCGATTGGCTGTGGATGCATCAGCGCTGGAAGCACCGGGAGGATGGCAGTCGAGAGCGGTTGCTCCCGGAGTAATGTCCTACCGGATTCCATGTCGTCAGGGGTGGAAGTCGTCCTCGGGAGCGGTACTCTGTGGCTTGGGTCAGGCGGGACCGGTTCCCCCGATCCCGGCTCTCTTTGAATCATGAGAAAGGATCCACGTGCATCCAACTGCTATACGGGAGATCAGTGTTCCCGGACATGAACCGATCCTGCGCGGAAAGGTTCGCGACATCTTTGATTTGGGTGACCATCTTCTGTTGGTGACCAGTGACCGTGTCAGTGCTTACGATGTGGTTTTGCCCCAGGGCATCCCCGAAAAAGGAGCCATTCTGACCCAGCTCACTCGCTGGTGGCTGGAGCGTCTCCCTTCGGAGATTCGTCATCATCTGGTCTCGACCAATCCGGCAGACTTCCCAGAACCTTTCCGCAGTGCGGCGGAGGAGTGGGGGCCCCGGGCAATGCTGGTCAAGAAACTGGACATGATCCCTGTGGAATGTGTGGTTCGTGGATTCGTGGTCGGAAGTGGTTGGAAAGACTACCAGGCCACGGGCTCCATCTGTGGCATTCCGTTGCCGGAAGGTCTTCAGCAAGCGGATCGGATCGACGACCCCATCTTCACCCCGGCAGCCAAGAATCATGACGGTCACGATGAGAATATTTCCATCGAGAAGGCCGGTGAGATGGTGGGTCATGACCTGATGGCGCAGCTGAAGCAATTGTCCGTCGAGATCTTCTCTCATGGTCGTGAACATGCTGCGACCCGGGGATTGATTCTCGCCGATACCAAATTCGAATTCGGCATGGACGCCGAAGGTCCGGTTCTCGCTGACGAAGTGTTGACTGCGGATTCCTCCCGCTATTGGCCCGCTGATGAGTACCGTGTGGGCACCAGCCCACCCTCTTTCGACAAGCAGTATGTCAGGGACTACCTTGCTTCGGTGGGTTGGACCGGGGACGGAACTCCGCCCGACCTGCCTTCTGAAGTCGTGGAGGGAACGACTGCCCGTTATCAGGAATTGTTTGAGAGGGTCACCGGGGTGGCCTGGGAGACCTGGAAGGAACAGATGTCATGAGTCACAAGGTTCTTGTCGTCATGGGAAGTGACAGCGATTGGTCTGTGATGGAAACCTGCGCTGATCAGTTGACCAAATTTGGAATTGAAGCGGAAGTCCGTGTGTGTTCTGCCCACAGGACCCCTGAGGTGGCTCACCATCTCAGCAGCACTGCCGCTGATGAAGGATACGCTGCTGTGATTGCAGCTGCTGGACATGCTGCTCACCTCGCCGGTGTGATGGCTGCCAGTACCACGTTGCCTGTCATCGGTGTTCCCATCGATTCGAGTGCTCTCGACGGGCTCGACGCCCTGTTGGCGACGGTTCAAATGCCTCCGGGTGTTCCGGTCGCCACGGTTGCCATCGGTAAACCGGGTGCGACGAATGCAGCCATCTTTGCTGCTCAGATCATTGGCAGCTCCGATGCCGAAATGCGTGCTCGTCTCGACGAGTACAAGGCTTCGATGGCCAGCAAGGTCGCAGCCAAGGATGAAGCTCTTCGCGGCAAGGTTGCCGGAGCCTGAAGCTGAAAAACCTGCTCTAGAATCCGAGATTCAAGAGCAGCGGTTGAGTGCCGGTCCAAAGGGTCGCACCGCCCAGACTCACTGCAAGTGTGGCAGTGAGTTGGGCGGTGAGGCCCTTTTTTCCATCCTGCAGGCCGAGCCAGATCCAATATTTTTGAATCATGACGGCAGAGACGACCACCTGAATCATACACACCACGATCAGTGGGACCTCGGTGATCCAGCTGGCCAGAGCGAGCAGGGCTCCGCTTCCCAATAGGGTCAGGATCAGGACAAATGACTGAACGGCGATGAGATCGTTGAATCTGCGAAATCCCAGAAGCCGGGTCAGCAAAGCATTGCTGACGATCAGTGCTGTGACAAACAGGAAGGGCGGGGCCTCTCCACCAACAGGCAATAAGGAATCGAATCCATTCCCGATGCCCAGTTTCTGATGAAGCAGTGTGACCCACACCGGTGCAAGGAGCAGGAACACTGCTGACAGAGTTGCCCGAAAGGCCACAACCCAACCCGGTTCCGGGAAGAGAGGGTCCGGGGTCGCGAGGGGGGGCAACACGATGCGTCTCCATGAGGCGATCAATCGGTAACCGAGGGTCATGACCAGATAAATGGGGAGAAAGTCGAGAGCACGGGTCAAGAACCCTGGGAAGCGTCGTTGGAGTATCCAGCGAAATGCTGCCGCCCCTGTCAGTGCTTCACTACGATTGTTTTTCAGCAGGACGATTTCCCCGGCACGACGGTGGCGATCGAGAAATTCACGATCGGTTCCAGTGACGAGAGTCGCTGCGCAAGTTTCCAGCTCTCCGAGCAGACCCCATTTTTCCAGCCCCCGAATACTTCCGACACAAAGCCTGCAGTCGCCATCAAAGGCGAGAAGCGGTGATTTTGTCTCTGGTTTCTTTGGAGCTGATTCGTTCAAGGTTTCTCCTTGTGGGTCTCTCCGGTTGTGGATCTCTCAGACCTGGTCAATCCCGAATCTCTGAAAATGGAGGCTGCAGGATCCCTTCCTCGGTGATCCAGCCTTTGATCAGGGAAGCTGGAGTGACATCGAAAGCGGGGTTTCCGTATCGGATCTTTCCCTCAGGTCGATTCTCCCCCAAAGGATACCAGATTTCCTTTTCATCCCGTTCTTCAATGGGGATGAGTTGACCACTTTCCGTCTGAAAATCGAAGGTGCTGGAAGGAGCTGCGATATAGAAGGGAACATCATGTGCAGCAGCGAGAGTCGCCAGCATGTATGTCCCGATCTTGTTGGCCGTGTCGCCATTGGCGGCAATTCGATCGGCTCCGGTGATGACCATGTCGATCTTGCCCCTTTGGAAGTAACTGCCGGCAGCACCGTCGCAGATCACTTCCACCGGGATTCCCTTCTTTTGCAGTTCCCATGCGGTGATACGGGATCCCTGAAGCAGAGGTCGAGTTTCATCCGCGAGAACGTTGAATCTTCGTCCGGATTCCCAGGCGGCATATAGCACAGAAAGCGCGGTTCCCGAGCCGGCCGTGGCCAGGGCGCCGGCATTGCAATGGGTGATGACCGTTCCCCCTTCCGGAACGACATCTGCTCCCGACCGTCCGATTCGGTCACAAAAGTCCTGATCCTCCTGGTCAATGGTCTGGGCCAAATCGAGCAGGTGGTTGCGAAGGTCGAGCCCGCTGGTCGAACCGACTTCTGTGTCATCGAGAGAGTGCATCATCCGCTCGACCATCGTTTTCAGGTTGACGGCAGTGGGGCGGCAATCCCTGACACGGGGGGCGACGGCATGCAAGCGTTCAAGTATCTGTTCCCGATTTGTCATACCGCGGGTGGCGAGGCAGAGAGCGTAGGCTCCTGCAACTCCGATCGCGGGAGCACCACGAACCGCAAGGCGAACGATGCAGTCGATGACCTCTTCTGGAGAGTGAAGATCGAGAATCGTTTCTTCATGGGGGAGTCGGGTTTGATCGAGCAGAAGAAGGGAGCCGTCGACGTTCCCTTGCCAGTGCAGGGTGAAAAAATTGCGGTCGGTCGGTGAGTGCGATGGGGGATCGGGATGCGGATCGCTCAATGGGGTCCTTTCACCGGGAACAGCGACATGATTGAGGGAAGCACCCATTGGGGCAAGTTGAGAAAGGGGCAAGTTGGCAAAAAGAGACCCATGGGTCTCTATTTATGAGGCGACCCAGGTGACTTGAACGATTTGAACGATTTCATTCCGCCGAATCCGGAGTAGAAGAGGTGTATCTCCAACACGGAAAGAAGATCATGAGTAAATCGCTGCTGATTCTGACCCTTTGTGGCTTTTTGGGCCTGTTTTCCGGCTCAAAGGCCGAAGCCGGCGACACCATCGTCGATCTGGCTGTCGGGGCTGACAACTTCAAGACCCTCGTGGCAGCCGTTCAGGCCGCCGGCCTCGTGGACGCTCTGGCGGGCGAAGGCCCTTTGACCGTCTTCGCACCGACCGATGAGGCTTTTGCCAAAGTAGATGCGGACACCCTGAAGTTTCTTCTGACCGATCGCGGGCGTCCCCAGCTTCAGAGAATCCTCCTGCACCATGTTGTCGCCGGAAAGGTGACGTCGGATCAGGTCGTCAATGTCGATGAGGTCGAGACCCTCGCAGGGACCACCCTAGACGTCAGTGTCATTCGCGGCCGCGTGCTTATCGGTGACGCCGCCGTCGATGCGGTCGACCTTCTGGCCAGCAATGGTGTGATTCACGTCATCGACCGGGTGCTGTTGCCACCGGTCCAGGAGAACCCCCTCGAGACTTACCTGATGAGTGCCATCAGCCGTGGGGTTCCGCTCTTCAATGACGGCGATCCTGCCGCCTGCTGTGCCGTCTATGCTACGGCTTTGGATGCACTGGTCCTCGGTGGAGGCTTTGGATTGACCAATGAGGAGCGCCAGGTGATCAAGGGCCGCAAGATGGAAGCGGACAAGATGTCCGACAGTCATGAACTGGCCTGGGAGCTCCGGGGCATCATCGACGCCGTCCTGCGCGGTGACATGGCGATCTCTTCTTCTGAGAAGGTCTCCGGGAACAGCGAAGCTGCCAAGGAGCAGGCCAGTGACCTGGAAGTGGGCAACATGATTTTCAGTTTCCGGGATTCGAACGAAGTTCGCGGCTGGAGAACGGTGCTCGACGGCGTCATGGGCGGCCTTTCCACCGGAAAGATCAGCCATGGTGGCAAGGGAGCGACTCTGGTCTTTGAGGGTGAGACTTCCCTGAGAAACAATGGTGGATTCTCTTCGATGCGTTGTGCTCTTCCCCGTGGCGCCATGGATGGTTCCGATTCGATCCAGTTCCGGGTCAAAGGGGATGGCCGCACCTACATCTTTGGAACCCGTGGATCCAGTGGCTCTGGGGGAGACTCCTTCTGGACTCGCTTTGACACCATTGCGGGTGAGTGGCAGACCGTCACGATCAAGATCGATGAAATGGAGCGTCACTTCTTCGGACAGAAGTTGCCGGGAACGATCACTCCCGATCAGGTGCGTGGTATCGACTTCTACATCTACGACAAGAAGGCCGGTCCTTTCCGCCTCGAGATCGACAACATTCAGGCGGTTTCGACTGACGGAAGAAATTTGGCGCAAGCCGAGACTTCCAACTGATTTCCTACTGACACACCTCCTCACGGATATTGTCCGTGTCACGCGAGGGCTCCTCTCCCGAGGGGTCCTCGCTTCTTTTAATTACAGGATGACTCTTTTTCTTTTCTGGTGACGCTGGAAGGCTTTTGAAAAAGCACGAACTGGCGGGTGTTCAGAAACAGAATGTTCTTCTCTAGTGGGCATCCTGTGTTTTCCTTCCAGACCGCCCCATGAAAGAGAATCCGATAGCCGGAGAATTGATTCAGTTGAAAGTCTGTTTGGCGTGGGATCGGTTCTTTGCGAGCGATCCAAAGGTGGCTCGGTTGCAGAGTTCCTAACCATGAAGCGACTCCTTCAGTGGGAGCACCATGGTGAGGGAGCAGGGCGTGATCCAGTGGGCCCAGTATGGGGGTCGAAGCGAGAACAGGAGCGGTTGCGTCTCCAGTGGTGAGGAGAGCGGTCCCTGCGACTTCAATCAGCAACAAGGGAGACAAATCGTTGGCAGTTGGACCCAAGTGCTGGGGTATCCCATCTGAAATCACGGTGATTCGGAAATCTTCCAGTTGCCATCTCTGGCCACGTTGCAGGCATGTCACCGGAATCTGGTATCTGTGTGCCAGCTTCAACATGCTGCGACCGGTGGCATAAGAGTCATAGGATTTGGTAACCACAATTCTTTTGAGGATGCCCTGCTGAATTAACCCGGGAACTGCACCCTGATGGTCGAGATGGGGGTGGGAGAGGAACAGCGCGTCGATCTGTCTGACTCCCATCTTCCATAATCGTTGGCGAATGCGGGAGTAACCACCGTCGTGGGTGGAGGTGTCTCCGGCGTCGAAGAGGAGTCGGGTCTTTCCGGCAGCGATGAAGAGAGCTTGACCTCGCCCTCTGGAGAACAACTCCACATGAAGACGTGTTTCCTGAAGGAATAGGGGAAGCCACAGAGAACTGATCAGGGCAATCGAGATAGCGGGGATGGCTGACGGAACCGATCGGATTCTGAATGTCAATAACAGGAGTGTCACAGTGAAAATCAATGTCCAGCTGATGGGGCTCAGGGGGGGCAGGATGAAAGGCGTCCCGGGTAGCCGGTCAAATGCTTCGGGGAGAGAGATCAATCCGGCTTCGAGGAATATCCAGAATGGACTCCAGGCTTCCAGGGGAATCCATGGCAACAACATGAGCGAGCTAATGGCGACGATAAGGACTCCGATGACCCAGGGCAAAATCAGCAGTGTCATCAGTGGACCCCAAAAGCAGATCAGTGGTGACCACCAGACCAGTGCCGCATGAGCACCGAAAAATGCCACATAGCCGCTTCGAATCGGTAAGGTCCATCTCGAACCTGTCGACTTCCTGCTCAGTCCCATTTCGTCCAAAAGATTGTCCGGTTTTTTCTGCATCAACAATCCCAGAATGGCAGAGAGTGAGATTGTTGCGCCCGGGTCAGGGGGAGCTTTTCCCGTCATGCACCAGACCGCCAGACAGATGGATAGAGTGTGGATCGGTGACAGGACCCTGCCTGCATGGAATCCCCAGACGATCAGAATGGCGGTGGTTGTCGCACGGATCGCGGGAGCGTCTGCTCCCGAGAGAAGGGTTTGCAGAATCAGAATCACTGGGGTGGTGAGGTTCCATGCTTTTCGGATCCTTCCCGGCAATCTGCGTCCCAGACCGTTGAGAATTCCCAAGAGGAGTCCGACGTGCAGACCACTGATGGCCAGCAAATGGGCGAGTCCTGTCTCTCGATAGGTATCGATGACTTCCGGTGGCAGGAGTTTGCGTTCCCCCAGCACCAGTACCGAAGCCCAGCCTTTTGCTATCGGCTGCCAGCGACGAGAGAGGTCCTGTCTCAGGAGATCAAAGTGTCCGAGCAGATTTTCATTGGCGTCGGAAAGAGCCCCACCCCAGCGGGATACTTTGCGAAGAACTCCTTCTCCCTCATTCAATTGAACCTCGACTCGTGCTCCCCGGCCGACGTGCAACAGGTTCGCAGGAGATTCGATGATTAAATGTCCCTGAAGCGGGCCAGTCGCCCCGATCAACCGATCCAATTTCATTCGAACTTGTGCACTGTTCGGGGTGCCGGATCGGGTGCGAACAAATCGTGGAGGAGAAATCACTTCACCGCTGATGCGGACAGGTGCTGAGGTGAGGTCCGCCGGTGGACAATCTGGTGGTGTGATGTGAATCCCGATAAAGAAAGGGACGATGGTCTGCAGAAGCAAACCGGAGAGGTCCCGTTGGACAAGACCTACTGCAATAAAACTGCACGCAATCCAGAGAGCGGGAAGAGTTTGACCTGGAAGCCAATGACTCCATATCTCCGAGGACAGGGTTCCCAGCCAGAGAAAGAGAACAGGCCAAAGAACCGGGGCTAAATGAAAGCGACCTGTTTCAGGGGGACTGCTTTCAGGGTGACCGCCATCTGGAATCACCAATGAATCCTCCACGTTGAGCTCGAGGGGCTTGAAGAAGGGTCGCAATCGAAGACCCGAACTTTTACGATGATGTTCATGTGAGGGGTGGTTGGAACTGCACCTCCGGGTCATTCGTCCATCAGTGGACAATGGAATTTCGGTGACAGAGACTCTTCAGGGACAGTCGGGAGTGAAAGAGTGCAACCTCGTGTCTTGCTGACAGCCCTGGCGTTGGTGGTCTTCCTGATCGTCGGTGCGCTCATGATTTTGGGGGACCCGGATTCCCCTGTTCTTCCAGATAATGCCCCGGTGCAGTCGGAGATTTCCGAGGAAGTGGAAGAGTTGCCGGAGATCGTGCTGGATCAGGGCAAGAACCCTGAACCTCCCAAGATCCCTGCTGCAGGCCGGGGCGTGATCTCTGGAATCGTCTACTCAGAGGGGGATTCAACCCTCCCCGCTGATCTGATGGTGAAACTGGTTCGATTCGATTGGCCCGGTCGCTTTGCCGATCAGGCCCGCATCGATGCCACACAACTGGTGACTCTCGAAGGAGACTTTGGGTTACAGGATGATCTCCCCTTGATTCGTGAATTGCGGGGGATCATCTCCGAGATCGATCGAAGACCCTGTGAGAGTGATGGCTCCTTTCGCTTCGATGGATTGGCTGCCGGTTCCTATCTGGTTTGTGCCGCCGGACCTGATTCGATCTGGAGCCCTGCTACTGAACGATCAGTCCTGGGAGATCGGACCGGTTGGGAATCTGAATGTGAAATCCCTCTTCAACCGACCCGATCGGTGACGGTTCAGGTACTGAGTGACGGCCGTGCGGTGGCGGATGCCTGGGTGGGTCTTCGCGGTGAAATCGTCGATCGGGCCGCTCTTCCAGACAGTCTGAATCTTCCAGTAGAAGAGGTCTGGCTCTATCTGCTCAATGATCCCTTCGTGTCTGCCAGAACCGATTCCAAGGGGCTCGTCTCGTTCCCGGTTCTGCCCGCAATCCCCTACCTGATCTTTGCCCGCAAGGATGGGGTGGGAACCGGTGAATCCCATACCTCTCGGGAGGACCCCCGCCTTCAAAGGGTTGAGTTGATCCAGGGGGGAACCGTCTCGGGAATCGTCATGGGGTACGATGATCAGGTCGTTGCCGGTGCCGAAATCGAGTTGTCCTACGATGGAAATATCAATACCGAATACTTTGTTCCCGGTGTGGAGGGCGTTTCCGCAGAGGATGGCACCTTTACCTTTACCGATCTGAAACCGGGAACCTACGAAATGAAGGTAGGGCTATCCGGCTATCAGACCCGCCGCCTCGACGATCTGATCGTCAATCCTGCACAGGAACTTTTTGAGGAGGTGCTGCTCCTGAAAGGCCACCGGATTTCGGGAAAGGTTGTGGACCGTCTCGGTGATCCTGTAGTCGGGGTGGACGTTCGGTTGAGACCCGATCGTGGGCCCGCTGTCCCCACCGACCCGGAGGGGCGATTCGAGTTCGACACACTCGACCCCCGAACCTACCGTGTCCTCGTGGAGAGCCCATGTGTTCTTCGTTCATCGACGGAAACACCCGTCGATGCGGAACCCCTCGTCATCGTGGTCGAGGATGGGGGAGTGGTTTCCGGTCGATTTGTCGATTCTCAGGGTACCCCTGTCCCCGGTGTGAAAGTGCAAGTCTCCGACAGGGCCCGATCCGAGGTTCGGGACCAGTACTCGAGCGCTGTCTCGGGGCTCGACGGGACCTTTTCCGTTTGCTCTGAGGTGGTCTCCGATTCGGAAACCCCTCTGGTGCTCTTCGCTTTTTCTCCTGAACACGAAAAGCTGGTCCTCGATCTTCAACAGGGACTGGGGGAAATGGGCGATCTGGTGTTGTCCCCGGCTTCTCGAATTTTCGGAATCACTCGGGCACCGGATGGCACACCTCTGGCAGGCGTGGCTTTGGAATTCACTTCGGGAGAACGCCCCGAGTGGGATCCCACAGGCAATATGAAGCGACAGAGTTTCTCCGACAGTGAGGGCTTTTATGAGTTTCACCTGCCCGTCTCCAGTCGAAGCTGGACTTTGGCCGCAGATCATCCGGATTTCACGGCTTCCGAGCCGATAGAAATCCCTGCCGGTGAAGCGGGACGCAGTATCCCGGTCGATGTCGTATTGACGAAGGGGGCCAGCCTTGAGGTGGTGGTCACCACTTCGGGGGAACCGGTTCAGGGAGCGACCGTTGAACTGTCCCGAAATCGTGGCTGGAATTTTGTCCGCAAGGTGGGGGTGACGGATGAGCGCGGAGAATGCCGCTTTTCCGGGCTCGGGGATTCTGACCTTTCAGTCAAAGTCACCAAGTCCGGATTTGGATCTGCTTTGACCGGGATCGAGCTCACGAAGGATGGTGAGCACCGGGTCGAAGTGTCCCTGGATTCACCGATTTCCTTTTCCGGTTGGGTTTTGTGTGAAGGGATTCCGGTTGCCGGGGCGGTGGTCTCGATCAGGGATGTCTCCAGAACCGAGCGTCAGGGGATCACCGATTCCCGTGGAGAGTTTCGGGTGGAGTCCCTGGCTGCTGGAGCACTCAGGGTGGATGTTCGTGCGGATGGTTATCAGTTTCGGCGAGTCGAAGGCGTCGATCCCCGTGAGAGTCCCCTGACGATCACGGTCGATAAAACCCATGACCTGACGGGATACCTCTTTGATGGCGCGTCCCGTGAACCGGTCTCCAATGCTTTGGTCCGGGTGACTGCCGTCAATGAATCCGGACAGTCGATTCGTGGGGGGCGGCGCATTCGTTCCCGAAGGTCGGATGAAGAAGGCGTTTTCGTTTCGCCCGATTTGCGGCCAGGGTTCTACAAGGTCCAGATCACTTCCCCAGATCACCTTCCCTTGGAACAGATCTTGTCCATCCCCACTGTTCCGGAAGTGGTGGAATTTCCTCTTCAGAGAGGGGAGCGGATCTATCTTCAGGTCACCAATGAAAACGGTCTTCCTCTCGACGGGGTTCGGGTGAGACCGGATGTTCGCAAGGATCGGCAACGAAACCGGGGGGAGTGGGTCAGCCTTCCGACATCGAGGCGGTTGGATACCGATTCCAATGGCGAGTTGTCCATCGGAGGTCTGGAAGAGGGGCCTCACCGATTACGTCTCTCGAAATTTGGATACCTGCCAAAGAGTGAACTGGTGGATGTGGGGATCTCAACGAGATCTGAAGTGCAGCGATATGTGTTGATTCGTGGCGGATATATCAAAGGAACGGTTTTCCTGACCGATGGAGAAGTCGCCACCCGTCAGAAAATGATCTGTACCGGTGTCGATGAAACGGGCAAGGAGTACGAGGAGACACGGTCGACGAATCGGGATGGATTTTTCAGTTTTGGACCCTTCCCGACCGGGGAATTCGCGATTGGTATTCCTGCAGGTGACGGGGGCGCGTCACCCGGTTTGGGGATTCGACTCTTGTCGAATGGAGCGCCCGTATCGGTCCAACTCATGGCCCCTGAGGATGTCGAGATCGATCTTCAGGTTTTTCCCCAGTAGGCAAACCCTCTCCCGCACCGCTCAAGGTCCGGGAATATTCCTTCCGAACAGGTCACCCTTGCCGGTACTGGGAGGGTGATTGGCACTTTTTTTCAAATCTGGATATTCTCCTATTAGGGCTCATGAGAGGTTTTTGGACCTCTGGCGCCCTCCGAACCGTTTCGCCGATCATGACCAGAGAGGTTGCCGAACCGATGAGCCATCGATCCTGGGAGAGCCACCAGAGCCGCACCCGATTTTTTCTGCGAACCCTTTTGGGACTTTTCCTGTTTATGGGGACTGCGGGAATCCATCTCTACATCGGTCAACAGGGTGCAGCCGCACTGGGTTGGAATGCCAGTCAAGATGGATCAGACGTCAAGGATGAGTTGACGCGTCGTCTTCAGGAAGAGAAGGAAGCGCAGTGGGTTCTCGATGCCGTCTCGCGCATGCCCGAAGATGTTCGGGAACCCAAGGGGATGAGTATCGGCGAAATCCAGAAACTCACCGATGAAATTCTGTTACGGGGTGAAAACTACTTCCGTAATTACCCTTCTGGAAAAAGTATTTCCAAGGTGACTCCCGCGGTGTGCCGTATCTACCTGATGAATTGCAATCGTCACTTCATCGACAGTGGCAGGCTCTACAAGGAACGAAATGGTCAGGATGCTCCGGCCGCATGGACCGCAGCCCTGAAGCAGGGTTACTTCGACCGGATCCACGAGCTCCTCGATGGTGAACTGGCCAAGGTTCAGGCTGAGGACGGTCCGCCCTGTGAGTTGATTCGTCTGAAAGCGGATGCCTATTGGCATGGCCAGCAGTACCCCCGTTGCATCAATGAGTACAAGCGGATCCTCGATGGCTGCCCGGACGCTGAGGATCTCGACGTGGTTTTGACCGCTTTGCTGAATGCCCAGATCCGTGATAGAGATCACAAAGGTGCTGCCGCGACTGCGGATGTATTTCTGGAGAATCACACCGATTCCGACCTTCTTCCCCACGTCTTGCGATTGAAAGCGAAGGCGTTGCAGGAAGCGGGTCGTCTCGTCGACTGCCTGCGCTGGTGGAAGTCCATCGAAGGCATCATCGAGAACGCCCACAGGGGAGACCCTCTGGTGTTCGGTGACAAGACGGTCGAGATCAGTGACCGTTGTCGCAAGGATTTCCAGCGTTATTACGAAGAGGTGAACTTCGCCATCGGTTTCCTGGAATTTGCTCTGGGGAACTACAAATCGGCGTCCGCCAGTTTTACCCGTGAGATGGAAATCCTCACAGAGCTGATCAATGCACAGACCGCTTCCCAGGTCGGACAGATTTATGCCAAGAGAACCGAAAGGGTTCTCGAAAGTCTGCTTCGATTCGCAGGAAAACCGACTCCGCCGATTTCACTGGGAGAAAACTGGATGGGTGGTGTCAATTTTGATCCGGCCCAGGAGCAAGGGAACGTCTTGCTGATGCTTTTTGCTCCGTACGAAAACCCTCGCTACTTCGAAACTCTGGAGAACCTGCAGAAACTGTACATGACCCACGGGAATGACGGATTGCGGGTGGCCTGGATCGCTTCGAGCAAGGGCAAGGCTCCTGCTCAAGAGCAGTTGGACAAGCTGACGGGGCAGTGCGCTCGCATGGGGCTGGCGTTCCCCGCCGGTCTCGATCTGGAGGACGGATCACCCAACTTTGGACAGTACAACTGTCCTGTGGGTGGAGCGACGATGGTTGCAGTGGATCGCAACGGAAACCTGGCCTGGTACAAGCTCGATCCGACATTCAGGGATGATTCCATCATTTCACAGGTAGCCCTGAGACTGCTCGCTGAAAGTCCCTGATCCCAGAAAATAGCGTCCAGTCTTGACCTGCTCAGCGGCTCGCCCGAGTTGCCGACTAGGTACTGCCGTCTCCGATTTCATTCGCTAGAATGGGGGCGTCCCACGGAAGAGTGCGCAAGTGAGTTCATTGTGGATCAGCCCGTCCCATTCTGACCCTTTCTTCCAGGACCTTCTCGACAATCGCGGACGCTGCTCAGGCAGTGTCGATAGGAATGGAATGAAGAAGATGTCTTTCTCTTCACGAAGTTTTTTCACTGCATCGATTTTTCTTGGTCTGTGGTTTTTTGTGGGTGCTGTTTGTCATCCTTTGGATGCCCAGCAGAGTTTTACACAAAGATTGCAGTTCGAGCCGAGAGAAACGACACCACTTTTCACTCATTCGCTGGAAGATGGGGATGAGAAGGAAGGGCCGTCTGCCAAAGAACTGCGCAAGCTGGTTCAGCAAGCGGCGATGTCAGGAGACGCATCCGCTCTGGCCGAGGTCCTGCGCACCATGGGTCGAATGCCGGGCAGAAACGCCACCGCCGCAGTTCTCAGTACGGCCAACAGTCTCTCCCGCACTACCGCCGATGACATTTACTGGTTTCTTCTCCAGGGCGTTGCCGGATTCAAGGGGGCGGACGCCTTCACAGAGATGGGTGAGTTTGTTGTTCGGTACAAGTCCAAGCCGATAGCCAGAGATCTCCTGAATGCTTTGAGGAAGACCCGCAGCAAGTATGCCAACCGGGTGATTCGCCGGGTGATGGAATACTGTCCCATCGACATGCAAATGATGGCTGTCGATATCGCTGCAGAGATTCCGGTTCGCCGTACGGTGGATGTGTTGATGCCGATTCTTGCCCGTGAATGCGCCAAGGAAAAAGACGGCAAGCGGCCACCGACGGAGCTGAAGAGATCGCTGATTTCTGCCATGGAAGCTCTGACGATGCAGCAACTGGGAAACAGTCTGATCAACTGGCAAGGCTGGTGGGAAAGGGAGCGCAGTCGCGGTCTCAAGGTGATCCGCGAGGAGGCTGAAAACCACGAGTCCACCACTGGTTTGGCAAGACCCCTCGACCCCGTGCGTGCCCGACAGTTTCTGGGCTTGGAAGATTTGCCCCCGGGCAAGGTGCTGGTCATCAAGGGACCCACAGCCAAAAACGGTTTCGATACCAACTATGATCACATTGAGCATGTCCTCGAACGAATCTCCATTCCTCATACCGTCATCGAGAAAGGGGAGGTTGAAAAATCCTCCTTCAGTTTCAAGGGCGTGGCGGCAGTCTTTATCAACTGCAGCCATATCCATAAATTTTGTCAGAACCCCAATCACAAGCCAGGCGAATACACCGGTAACCGTATGCATCGTTGTGTTGGGGAAGGTGCCCATGACGAGGTTCAATTCAAAATGAACAAGGACGCCATCGACAAAATTGTGAGTTTTGTCGAAAAAGGTGGTTACCTCTTTACCGAGGACTGGTGCTTGATCGAGATTTTGGAAGTGGGATTCAACAAGTTCCTCCGATCCGGCACTGCCCTGGATGGAGGGAACTTTGGTATCTCTCCCGAAAAAGGGATGACTTCCCACCCTCTGCTGAGGGGCGTATTCGTTCCCCCTGTCGATATGGATGCCTTGCGCAGGAGAGCCTACGGACTCGACGATGAAGACGACGACGAGGACGCGGAGTACGACCCCGCCTCGGAAGACGATCCTGGAGATGTCGATGGGGACCGGGGAAAAACCGGAGTCGGCAACAGCGATCTGGACGCCCCCGGAGAGATCGAAGATCCCGATATTCGACTGATCAAGCACCAGTGGAAGATCGACAAGGAGAGTCCTTCGCTGGACATTCGTTCGAAGAAGGTGCAAGTCCTGATCGACAGTGAAGATCTGCGAAAAGAGTGCGGAGAGGGAGCGGTCGCCGTGACATTCACCGTCAAGAAGGGGCGCGTCATTCATGTCCTTTCCCATTTTGGTGAGCAGAGCAGTTCCGACAACGAGGCGACCATCGAAAATCTGCTGATCAACTTCCTGTTGCAGGTACGGATTCGGGCGGGCAACTGAGGTCCGCTTCCGGTCAGGCCTGATGGAAGTTGTGGATGGCCCTGCGGGGACAGACTACCGTGTCTCGTATTGAGGGGTTTCGTGAATCTCAGGGCATCAGTCCAGAGGTCATGACCGGCAGGGGAAGCCGGAACCTCTCCGGTTCGACTCGGGAGATGGGGGAAGATTCCGGTGCAATTCTCTGAGACATCTGTGAATCAAATCGAAGGTTCCGGGTTGACCCGGCTTTCGGGCCTGTTCCCTCGGCTTGCCCTGATCCTTTTTCTGCTGACAGCCTTTGCTCCGGTCATCTCTGCCCAGACCACTTTGGGTTTGCTGGGGACAGACGAAGACCTCCGAATTTTTTATGACCGACTGGAAGCCGATATCTCTACCGACGGTGGAGGTCGTTCTCTGGTGGTTTTGGGAAATGTTCTCCTCGAGGGGCGCGGCTTTTCACTGAGAGCGGATGCGGTAGGCGTCTACGTCGATGGTGTCGATCCTGAGAATGGACCGATTCGCCCGAGAGTTTTGGCATTGGGTGGAGTCTTGCTCGACCGTGCGGGGCAGACCTTTCAGGCTGAAACCGTTTTCTATGAGGTCGATGCCCGACGCATGGTTTTGACGGACGCCCGAATTCGCATCACTTCCGAGCTTGTGGAGATGTTGCGCACCCTTCCGAAAGACGATCCCCGCCGAGCTCGCAGTATGGCCGAATCATGGGTGGGTGGAGTCTCAGAGCTGAACTCATCAGAGGCGGCTCTTTCCTCCATGGGAATCGCAGCTCGTTTGTTGGAGGTCGATGATTTCAGTGGAGTAAGTGGGACGGACATCGTCTTCACAACGGATTTATTTGACGATCCGGAATGGGCGTTGGTCGCGAATGCCGGCTCTGCAATCCCGAGGGAAGAAGTGGATCAACGGGCCAATGAGTCTGGCCCCGGAGGACATCTGGTGTCGATGAAGGGAGCCCGTCTCGAGTTGGGGGGGTGGCCAGTGGCCTATTTCCCATCGACCCAATGGGACAGTCGCTGGGGACGTTCCTTTCCCCTGCGCGACCTGAGAATTTCTGACTCTTCCCGCTTCGGCTCCCGTGTGGATACCCGTTGGAACGGTGATTTCCTGCTGCCCGAGAGATTCGAGGACGAGATCGATCTGTCCCCTCGCATCGATTCCCTCTCCAAAAGGGGAACCGGGTATGGCCTTGATTTTGAATGGGGGCGCGACCCCCTGCGCTGGTCTGCAGACCCGGATGATCGCCTTGATCTCTACGGGTATGGTTCTTTTTGGCAGATCAGGGATGAGGCGACTGCAGACAGCAACGGCGACCCGGTCACCGAAGAGGATCGTTTCCGTGGCCGTGCCTTCGTGCAGGCCAGAGTGACTTCCAGTACCTGGCTGGATGCCGAATGGTCGTCGGCCAGTGATGCGGGATTCGTCGATGAGTTTTTCCGCACAGAAGCGAGAACTGTAAAGCGGCCCGAGAACTTTTTCTCCGTGCGTCAGGAATTGAGTGAGAGCCTCGTCGGCAGCCTTCGTTTTGATGGGGGCTATGAAGACTTTGAAGATCAGATCGAGCGGTCACCGGAATTGGCATTCCGTGCTCTCGACATGGAGCTGCCCGCGGGCTTGCGTGTCGATTCGGATCTGGTTTTTGCCGACCTGGAGCTGGTGCCCGGAGAATCCTCGGCGACGGTGGGCGGGGAGACTCGTCGACTGGACGTGCGAAGTGAGATCCGGCGTCCATTGGTTGCCAGTCGCTGGCTGAATGTGATTCCTTCCGCAGGAGTCCGCTGGACTCGTTGGACCTCTTCCAATCTTGACGAGGAGGATCGATCGATCCTGTCCGCAGGGATTGAAGCAGCGACACGGTTTTCGCGCGTCTTTGACGTCAAGAGTGATGCATTTGCCATCGACGGATTACGTCATGTGGTGGATTTGAGAGGGGATTACTCGGGGCTGTTTGACTCTTCTCTGGATCCGGCGGATGTCCCCCTGTCTCTGGACGCGACTGACGGATTGGGTGATCGGGAAGTGGTCACCTTGTCCATGGGCCATCGTCTGCAGACCCGTCAATCCACGAATGATCGTGAGCGTCTCTATCGATTGGGTGCACGGACGGTGGCGGAAATGCGCATCGATGCCCTCTATTATCCGGAGGCAGCAAGAGATAATTCCGGGGATGAATGGGGGGACCTCTATTCGGAGTTGGTTCTCCATGCTTCGGGAGGTTGGAGCGTCTTTGGTGAGAGTCGTCACCACCTCGGGTTGGGCGTCAATCGGGGGAAAAACTTTGGCCTGCGCTGGCTCGAGGCGGATCAGGGACTCTTTGAATTGTCGTGGAGAAACCGGCCTGAATATCAGGAAACTCTTTTGGCAGGTGGTCGATTTGTTGCCTCGCCCCGCTGGGATCTGGGCCTCTTCGTCGAATATGATCTCGACGGAGAAGAGGTTCTCGGTCAGTGGTGGGAAATGGGCCGAAACTTCCGGACTTTTCGCCTCGGCTTCGCCCTCGACGTCGATGCCGGTCTGAATGACGACACCACCTTTCGCGTCGATATCGGCTTGCGGGAATGGCTGGGGGCCATCGATCAACGCGGTTTCAGGGGGCGCAGGTCCGGCTGGTAATCGCCATTTGGACGATCGCCCCTGCAGGAACCCGACTTTCTCTTTCCGGACCTCCTTCTCCAGCTTCCGAACTTCATTTTCGCAACGTTTGTTCCTTTGACAGGGGTTTCGGCCGGGATCTCCGGAGGGCATCATGTTCTCTGACTGGTGTCTCGACCCCGGTTCCTGAAAGGGAATGCAACCGATGAGCAAAGCGGTTTACCCCGGTACTTTTGATCCTCCCCACAAGGGGCATCTGGATCTGATCCAGCGTGGATCTCGCATGTTTGATGAGCTGATCGTTGCCGTGGCCGTCAATCGCCAGAAGTCCGCACTCTTTACCCCGGAAGAGCGAGTGGAATGGCTCAGAGCCTGCACTGAAGGGATGCCGGGGGTTCAGGTTCAGGCGTTCGATGGTCTGGTCGTTGAACTGCTGCAGAAAGAAACTTGTCGTATTCTTTTGCGTGGAATTCGTACCTTCGCCGATTTTGAGGCGGAATACACGATGGCCCTGACCAACCGATCGATTTCCGCAGATGTTGAAGCGGAAACGGTCTTTGTTCTCCCGAGCCTGGAGTTTTCCCATCTTTCCAGTCGCCATATCAAGGAGATTGCCGCTTTTGGAGGAGATGTCCGCGATTCTCTTCCCGAGCCCATCGCAGGGGGCGTTGTCGAGGAACTGAACCAGCGTCTGAGGCCCGGGTCGCTGGAAAACTGACCCCCTCAAAGGTAGACTCTTCCGGTGGAATCGATCCCGGAAGGAACCCCCATGTCCGATTCACTGCGAAAAGCGATCCATACTGACCAGGCCCCGAAAGCCATCGGGCCCTATTCGCAGGCGATGGAGGTGGATGGATGGGTCTACTGCTCAGGTCAGATTCCCATCGTTCCTGAAGATGGCTCCATCGCCCATGGAATTGAGAATCAGGCTCATCAGGCACTGAAAAATCTTGGAGAGGTCCTGAAAGCCGCAGGTTGTGGCTTTGAGGATGTGGTTAAGACCCAGGTCTACCTTTCCGACATGTCCGACTTTGAGGCGGTGAACAGGGTGTATGCCGAGTTTTTCACTGATCCGTTTCCGGCTCGAGCCTGTATTCAGGCAGCGGCATTGCCGAAGGGGGTGGATGTGGAAGTCGACGCTGTTGCCCGGAAGAGAGAGAATCGTTGAGTTCTGAAAAACCGTTACTCTCCATCGAAGACCTGAAGACCTGGTTCTACACCGATGATGGCGTCGCCCGCGCGGTCGACGGCGTCAGTTATTCGATCCGACCCGGGGAAACTTTGGGCGTCGTCGGGGAATCGGGTTGTGGTAAATCTGTCACCGCCATGAGTATCCTTCAGCTTGTCCCGACTCCACCCGGAAAATACGTGGGCGGCGAGATTCTTTTCAAAGGAGAGAACCTCCTCGAAAAGTCCGAAGCGAAGATGCGCAAAATACGGGGCAAGGAGATCTCGGTCATCTTCCAGGAACCGATGACCAGCTTGAATCCGGTATTCAGGGTGGGAGATCAGATCGGAGAATCCCTGCGATTGCATGAGGGGATGACCAAAGCGGAAGCCCGAGAGCGAAGCATTGAGCTTTTGAAGCAGGTGGGGATTCCTTCTCCGGAGCAACGGATCGATGAATATCCCCATCAACTTTCGGGAGGAATGAAGCAGCGGGTCATGATCGCCATCGCCCTCGCCTGCAACCCCTCCCTGCTGATCGCAGACGAACCGACCACTGCGCTGGACGTCACCATTCAGGCGCAGATACTGGAGTTGCTCAGGGATCTTCAAAGGGAAAAGGGAATGGCGATCCTGATGATCACCCACGACCTCGGGGTCGTCGCTGAAAATGCAGACCATGTGGTGGTCATGTACGCCGGTAAAGTGGTGGAGAGCGCTCCTGTGGAAGAGCTGTTCGAAAACCCCAAGCATCCCTACACCGTTGGACTCTTCCGCTCCCTGCCCCGATTGGAACAGGAAAGCGAACGCCTCGAGGTGATCGAGGGCAATGTTCCCAACCCCCTCCAGTTTCCCAGTGGCTGCAAGTTTAGACCCCGTTGTCCCCATGCGTCTGAAACGTGCGCTGCAACAGAACCGGATCTGAATCAGATTGACCCGAAGCACCAGGTGGCTTGTCACCACTGGGAAGAAGTCTTCAAGGCTTCAGAGAATGGAGCCGTTTGATGTCAGAAAAAGAAACTCCGTTATTGGAGGTAGAGGGTCTGCGGACCTGGTTTCCCATCCGCTCCGGTGTTTTTTCGAAAGTGACGGGGCACGTCAAGGCCGTCGACGGAGTGAGTTTCACTCTCGGGCGCAAGCAAACTCTGGGTTTGGTTGGAGAATCCGGTTGCGGCAAGACCACTGTGGGTCGTTCGATCCTGAGGCTGGTCGAGCCTACTGAGGGGTCTGTTCGCTTTGACGGCATCGATGTGCGAAACACTCAGGGAAATGCTCTTCGGGCTTTGCGCAAGAGAATGCAGATCATCTTCCAGGATCCTTATGGCTCTCTCAACCCGCGAATGACGGTGGGGGCCATCCTCAGCGAAGGACCTCACATTCACGGCATGGGCTCTGAGTCCGAGATCCGCGAAAAAGTCCAGCACTTGATGGATCGTTGTGGTCTCGATCCGATCAATCACATCAATCGCTATCCCCATGAGTTCTCAGGAGGGCAAAGGCAGCGTGTCGGTATCGCCCGGGCTCTCTCTGTTGAGCCAGAGTTCATCGTGTGCGATGAGGCGGTCAGTGCTCTCGACGTTTCGATTCAGGCACAGATCATTAACCTTCTGCTCGATCTTCAGGATGAGTTTGATCTCTCCTATCTTTTCATCGCTCATGACCTTGCTGTAGTCGAGCACATCAGCGATCGCGTGGCTGTGATGTATCTTGGCAAAATCGTTGAGGAAGCGGATTCGAAAGATCTGTATTCCAATCCGCGTCACCCTTATACCCGGGCTCTTTTGTCGGCGGTTCCTGAGCCGGATCCGAAGCGCAAGAAGAACCGAATTCTTCTCGCCGGTGATGTTCCTTCTCCGATCAACCCACCTCCCGGTTGTCCATTCCATACACGGTGTCCCGAGGTGGGACCCCGGTGTTCTGTGGAGGTTCCCGGTGGAATCGCGGTGGCTGAGGGACATCAGAGTTATTGTTGGCTCGACAGTCCTGTGGGAATCGGTGACAAATCCGCCTGAATGTGGATTTGTAGAGAGTCAGAGATTATGCCCGAGTGCGCCTTCATCACCTTTGGTTGCAAGATCAACCAATACGATACGCAGGCGATCCGGGAAGAGATTCTCGACTTGGGATATCAGGAAGTTGCCAAGGCGGAAGGGGTCGACCTGGTTGTCGTCAACTCCTGCACGGTCACCGAGCGGGCGGGCCTCAAGGTTGAGGAGCGTATCAAATCCGTGACCCGTAAAAATCCAGCCGCAGAAGTCATCGTCACCGGATGTATCTCTGAAGACGATCGCGAGAGGTTGGCAGAGATTCCGGGAGTGACCCATCTGGTTGGGAATGAAGAAAAGCATCGCATCGCTGAAATCATTACCGGTGCAGAATTGTCGACAGGCCCGATCAAAAGAAAGTCCCGGGACATTTTTGGTTTGAAGATTTCCGGTTTTGAGGGGCGTACGAGAGCATTCCTGAAGATTCAGGATGGCTGCGATTCTTTCTGCAGTTATTGCATCATCCCCTATATGCGAGGGGGGTCCCGCAGCAGGGATCATCAACCGGTATTGGATGAAGCGAAGAGGCTGGCAGAGGCCGGTTTTTCAGAGCTGGTGCTGACGGGTATCCACCTGCGTCAATGGGGGCGGGATCTGGGGATTGAAGATGGCCTGGGGCGGTTGCTGACGGAGCTGCGACAAATCGCCGGAATTGATCGAATCCGTCTTTCGTCCATCGGCGAAGGTGCCTTTACCGACCGATTTCTTCAGGCTTTTGAAAATGACGAAGGATTGTGCCGTTTCTTTCATGTGCCTTTGCAAAGTGGCAGCGCACGGATTCTTGAAGCCATGGGCAGGGACTACTCGCTGAAAGATTTTACGGAAGCGATGGATCGAACTCGAAAGCGTTTGCCGGATGCCACCCTTGCGACCGATCTGATCATCGGTTTTCCCGGTGAGACAGAAGATGACTTTCAGGAATCGATGCGAAGAGTGGAAGAGATCGGCTTCGCCAAGGTTCACCTCTTTCCCTACAGTCCCCGGCCGCGTACCCGAGCCGCACGGTTGCCCGATCACGTTTCGCCGGAGGTCCGACATGACCGCATGGTTCGTGCCCGGGAATTTTGTGAAAAAATCCAGCTCCAGGTTGCGGAAAAGAGATTGGGTCAGATCGCACATGTCCTGATCGAAAAAACAAATTCCGACGGAGGTGGTGAGGGGATGTCCCGAGAGGGGCTGCGGGTCAGGGTTCGCGAAGGAGATGCGGTTCGGGGTCAGGAAATCCCCTTGTTGCTGGAATCTGTTGAGGGGGACAAGTTCCTGGCTCGGCATCCGGTCCGGGAGGCTCGTCATGCCTGATCTTCCGCAACACGGGAATCTGCACTTTCCGGCTGAATTTCATGATCGTGCTCTGGCGGGTTGGGGCGTTCGTCGACGGAGGGGGGATCTGATCGCCGATTCTCCCAAAACGGAAAGCATTCCACTTGAGGATCCTCCGGTCGAACCCGGCTCCAGGGTGGAGGAGAATCCGATCAGTGTTGTTGAAAGACCCGTAGGAAATGCTGTAAGTGCTGAAAAGGGAATGAGTTCTGTTCTTCCAGGCGACCTTCTCGGGCTCGCTCAGAAGGTCTCCGGTTGTGAAGCATGCTCTCTGAGTCAAACCCGCACCCAAACGGTCTTTGGCTGTGGTGATCCCGGGGCAAGACTGATGTTTGTCGGCGAGGCACCCGGGGCAGAAGAGGATCGGCGTGGTGAGCCCTTCGTTGGCCGGGCTGGTCAACTTCTGGACCGGATCATTACTCAGGGCCTGAAGTTAACCCGTGACCAGGTTTACATTGCCAATGTACTGAAATGTCGTCCTCCCGAGAACCGGGACCCCCGTCCGGAGGAGGTCCAATCGTGCAAAGGCTTCCTTGAAAAGCAGATAGAGCTGGTCAACCCCGAGCTGATCGTCGCTCTCGGCAAACCCGCAGCCGCCTTTTTGACAGGGGAGGAAACCTCTCTGAAGCGTCTCAGGGGGCAATCTCCCCTTTACAAAGGCATTCCTGTGGTGGTGACCTACCACCCTGCCTTCCTGCTTCGTCAGCCCCAGTTCAAGGCGGAGTGCTGGCGAGATCTGCAGCGGGTCATCTCCGCTTTGGACCTGCCCCGCTGAGGGGGTAATTCCGATTCTCCTCAACTCCTCAGGACGATCGAATTTTGGCAAATGAGACTGTTTCGGGGCGTTGACTCCGCTTATCAGGCATCTATACTTCCCTCTTCCCCAAGAGGGATTTTTCATCCCGGACTCACAGGTCCGGGAGGGCAGATTCTGCATATGGGGAAGGAAAGAATGAACCGAAGAGACCGTTTCTGACTTGTCTGCGCCTCCTTTGCGTGAGTAAAGATTGCGTCAACTTTCTGATGAGCTCTTCGGATTTTGAGTGGATACAAGTTTGTGGGTTTCGGTGGGAAACGGAGACGTCGACCACCGGAATGGTGTGCAGTGCTGACCGGCGAACCGTCTGTATTCGGAAATCGAATTTCGATGAACCGAATCCATCCGGTAGCGGGTTGCGGGCCGATTCATGCTTTGGCCATCGGGGAGTTACGATAGTCCGGAATCTGCGAAGGATTCCAAAGTCTCTTCTCCTCTATGGATAGCGAAGTGGTCTGCAACGGAAGCCGGTTTGGCCTTCGACAGAGAGCACGATTGCGTCGGGGATTTCACCAGGTGCGATCGCGGTTTCAGTCACGCTTCCCGGAAGTGGTTCCGCAAGGTTCCAGCTCCTTTGCGAAGTGGGGTCGGAAGGTGAAGAGCACTCATTCCATTTCAGTGATTCCTGCAAGCTTTGATTCAGGGAGTTGCGAGCGCGTTTGTCGTGACGTGTTTGTCATGACCGAGGGTTGCGATGCAGTGTTTGCGATTCCTGAGTTTGTATTGACGAGAGAAGTGTGAAGCAGAGTAGCGGTGACATTCGGTCTTCAGCCGAAGTTTGAATGTTGCGGCGTTCGCTGCAGTGGAAGTGTCGTGCAAGAGTCTGGAATGAAGAACGCCCTCTGGGTTGGATTCGTTCCCGTCTTTTTTGGCGGATTTGTTTCGCCCGATTCTTTCGCTCACTGCTGTGCTGGTTTGAAACTGTTGAAGTGATGATTTGTACCATTCGATCTGCCTGTAGAGAGCAGATCCCTGACGGCTCCCATGTAGGGGTCAGAAGGTGGAGAGAGGTAGCATGGCTGACTTCGACGAAGTCTGGTGTATCGACGGGGGAAAGAGTTCCCTCAAGGCGATCAAAATCCAGCGATCCGGCAATGGTGCTGAAATCATTGCCGCTGAAAAAATAGAGCATCCATCGGGGGCTGGCCCAGAGGCCAATGCCGCTGCGATTTCGACATTGGCATCGCAGCATTCGATCGCCGGTCCTCTGGCGATCGCTCTTCCCAGTCGCTCTGCTCTCACGAGTTTCATCACGGTTCCGCCCGTGGATGGAAAAAAGCTGGAAGAGTTGATCGGTTACGAAGCTCAACAGAATATTCCCCTGCCGATGGAAGACGTCATTTGGGATAGCCATGTCTGTGGCGATACCGAAGATGGCGAAAAGGAAATTGGAATCTTTGCGGTTCGCCAGGAAGAGGTTTCCGACCTTCTGGAGGATCTTGATTCCGACAACCTCGGCGTCGATGTCCTGACACTGGGCAATGTGGGACTGTTGAATCTGATCCGGTTCGATCTTCGTCCGAAGCGTCCCATGGTCGCCCTCGAGATCGGTGCTCATCACACCGATCTTGTCGTCGTCAATGAGTCCCGTTACTGGTTCCGTTCGATCCCTGTCTCTGGCAAGGATTTCACGAATGCCCTTCAGGAGCGTTTCAACTGCTCTGAAGAAGAGGCTGAGAACCTCAAGGTGACCGCTGCCAAGTCGGATCACGCCGCCAAGATTTTTGAAGTGCTGCAGCCATTGCTTCGCGATCTTGTCAGTGAGATCAATCGTTCGATCGGTTACTACAAGTCACGGGCCGGGGAGTTGAAAATTGAGGATCTCTTCCTCTTTGGAGGAAGCGGCAAGGTTGTCGGACTGCGCAAGTTCCTTGAAGACAACCTGCGGATACGTGTACAGATTTTCAAATCCCTTCAGAGAGTCCGGATTCGCCCCGAAGCAAACTTGGTGCAACAGGATCTCCAGTCCTTTACTTCTTGTATCGGTGCGGGATTGCAGGCTCTCGGCCTCGGTGACGTTCAACTGAATCTGTTGCCGCAGGAGCAGCAAGAGGCGGCAGAGTTCAAGAAGAAGCAAAAAGTGGTGTTGGGGGCGACGGCTTCCCTCTACTTGCTGATTGTTTTCTTCATTCTGATTTTCGGGGGCAAGATTGACGACGCCAATGCGGTTCTCCAAGAGGCGAAACTTGTCAACGAACTGAAATCAAATGAGAAGAAACTGACTGATCTTCAGGATGTCGATCGATCCAGTCTCGAAACCAGACAGAACCTTCTTCTGGCTCACGGTGCCGGACGCTTGGCTCCCAGCGAGGTTCTGGCATTGATCGCCAGTATTCCCAATTCGGAACAGGTTTCTGAATCGGTGCGAATCGAAGTGGAAGATGGTCCCGACAAGGACAGCACCCGTGGATCCGTGGAAACGGAACAGGAGTCGCTGAATACGGGCAAGACCTGGCTCTCAGGTTTTGAAATTCGCAAAATTCGCGTGCGCGAGGACGGGACGATCCTCGACAAGGGTTCCAAAACCGATGCCGAAGACATCGTTTACAACGATCGTTATCAGGTGACCGTTCGTGGCTTCCGCTATGACCAGGGAGACGCCACTACCAACAACAATCAGCTCAAGGCGATGGTTGCGGATCCGATTGAGGCTTCTTTGAAGGCTTCATTTGGCGAAGCAGATTATGGTCGCGAGCGGGTGTCCCGCGAAGTCGGCATGGAAACGATGCTGATGTGGGCACCGGACGACAATTTCAAAATGGGACGTACCCGCGGAGGCAGTGAGGACGCTGCCAAGGATCACGGCACTCCGCTTTACCCTTGGACCATCCGTTGGATTTACCCGCCCTTGCCGGGGGAATCCACTGGCGAAGAAGAATAGGGGGGCGCCATGAGTGACAAAGTATTCTGGAGTCTTCTTGGAGCGGAAGTGGTCGTCTGGATCGTGCTTTTCGTACTCTTGGTGATGCCCAAGATGTCCGAGTACGACTCGGTGACCGACAAACTGAGAAAGCAGCAGAAAAGCCTGCGCGAATACTCCAAGCGGGTGGATCGTGACCTTCCAACGAAGGACCTTCTGGAGGCTGAAGAGAAGTTCAACGCCAGTTGGGAAAAGCAGTTGGATCGGGCAGAGGAGTTTTACACCAGCAGGGTCAGCCGCTTTGAAGAAGGAGCGAGCAGTGACCTGAGTGGGTGGACTGCCGGTTACCGAGATGGCTTTGATCTCCTTGCCAAGCGTTACCGCTCGAGCACCGGCCTTGCCGCTGACGCCGAATTGCCCTTCTTTATTCAGGACGATCTGGGTGATGTGACCAAGATCGTCGATTACGAGCGTCGCTGGAAAGTGCAGAGCCATCTGGTCAACCTGACCCTTAACAATCGCGGCTCTGAAATTCTGGAGCTGGTGATCGATCGCAAAACCACCCGCGGAAGTCGCAATGCCGATGAAGGTCCGAGCCGCTTCCCTGTTTCTCTCAAAATGGCCATTCCTGGAAATCGGGTGGCTGAATTTTTGGGACAAATCATGAAGCACCCCTTTATCGACTATTCCGTGGAGAAGGTGGCGGTCAGCAAGGATCGTGAAAACCTCCTCTTCGACGTCGTCAGTGAGGTGTCCCCGGAAGAAGGAGACATGGGTGAGCCCAATGTGCTCCTGCTTCTGGAAATGCAGATCCATGAAGGAGCTGTTCTTGCTTCTTCTGAATCGGAAAGGGGCTAATCGATGCAAAATATCGACAAGATCACCATCGCAGTCGTTGCTCTGCTTCTGGTTGTCGGATTCGGCTACCCTTTCCTGATCAGTGATCCTGGAAGTGAATATTCCAGCAAAATCAGTGAGGCCAACGACAAGATCGAAGAGAACATGGCTTCCCAGGATTTGGGTGACCAGAGTGTTCCCGAAGTTCTGGAAAGTGTGCGCCTGGCCTACGAAGTCGGAACGGACAATGCGATCCCGGAGTGGGCTTTCTATCGAAAGCCGGCAAGGCTGGCGGTCAAGGAGCGCATCATTCTGGTCGCACCGACTCTGGATGCTCCCTACATCGCTTCTGTCAAAGTGGTTCGCGATTCTTCTGATCAGAGTACCTATCACGAGATCTCCGGGCGTCATGCGCTCTTTTCCAATGCGGAAATCACCTCCTGTGTCGTTGAGATGCAGGAAGGGGATGGTGACTGGACCAAGCTCCAGCAGGTCAGTGGGTTCTCTTCCGGTCAAGCCTTCGCCATTCAGTCCGGCCCCCTTGAGGCTGGGCGCAGTTACCGCTATCGGATTGCAACCAGTGCTGCCGGTCTTTCCGGAAGCATGCAGTTCCCGCGGGATGGCTCTAACTCTGTGGTTTCCGGCGACTCCGGAGCGGTGCTGATGCCGGCAGATGACGCCTGGAAAGTCAGCGGTGCGCAGGTTGGAAGGCTCGACAGTTCCGGAAACTTCATGCCGGGTAGGGCAACCATCCAGTACTCCCGTTGGGACTGGGATTCCGACTCTGCCAAGAAGTCAGCCAAAGTTGTGACGGAACCGAAGGCGGGAGCCCAGGCTTCCGAGTTGTTCGGAACCGGATTCCGACTTGAGCGCATTCAGGATACGGCTGACGGTCGAGTGGTAGTTTTGAAAAACGACAGCGGAAAAAGAGCATACCTCAAAAACAATGACGATCCCCTGTCGCTGACTCCCAGCGGTTGGGACAACTTTGACAGTGATCCCGCCGAATCGGATGGGGATGACGAAGAGGCCGATTCCTCTGACAATGAAGTCGCGGATGAAGTCGAAGTGGAAAAGCCCAAGAGAACCCGACCCTCAGGTGGGGGCCTCTTTGGCGGTGACGACTAGACTGTTCGGGCCACTGCGCCACGGGGCGAATTGGCCAGCACCCCAAGGGAGCGAAGGCTCTTCGGTGCGAATTGAAACAACAAAAAATGACCAACAGTGTTGGTCCGGAAAAGTTGCGAGCGAATGTGGATTCGCAAGCAAGTACTTCAAAGCAAGGAGAGATCGATGTCGATAAGCCTCCGGGAGCCCAACTTCAGAATTGCCGCGGCGAGAAGCGTTTTCTCAGTGATCGCCCTGGCCCTGTTGCTCCTCAGCTTCGCTGCTCAACCGGTCATGGCCCAGGATGGGGGCGTGGACGGACTGATTCGCGAGGTCAATCTGGAGAATCAGGCCCGTACCGGTGCTGCCACTCAGGCGGTCAACGCAGCAGAGAAGTTGATCAACGAACTGCGCTACATCGAAGCAGAAGAGAAGTTGCAGGAGGCCGTGCGCCTCGATCCGGGCAATGAGACCGCCCGTGAACTTCTCGATACAGTCTTGATGTTGCTGAGTGACCGAAGCGGAGACATCCGTGATCTTCAGCGTCGCATGGTCGACGAGAAGAAGGTCCGCCTTCAGCAGGACGTCTTTGAGCTCGAGCGCCTCTATCTCGATGGACGCAGAGCCATGGACGAAGGCAGTTACGACAAGGCGATCACGGTCTTTGATCAGATCCTTGAGCGTATCCGCTGGTTCCCTTTTGATTACGACCTGAGCGATCAGCAGAATCGTGCCCGTCAGTCGAAAGAGGAGTCGATCCGTCTTCAGAATGAGTTCGCGGCAACTGAGAAGCGTGAACGTGAGATGCGTATCCTTGCTGAAGCGGAGTCCGAGATGGCCCGCTCCGTCTCCTTCATTCAGAATCGTATCGACGAGATCCTTCGTCAGGCACGCAGGCTCTTCTCCGAGCGTGATTACGAGCGTGTGATTACCCTTTGCGACGAAGTGCTGTTGCTCGATCCTTCCAGAAAAGATGTCCGTGCACTGCGTCGTGAGGCGGCCGAGCTTCGTCATCTTTATGAAGTTCTGGATACCAGCCTTCAGACTCAGTTGGAGTGGGATCGTACTTTCCTGAGCCAGTTGGAGTCAGAGATTCCCTACACGGATATCTTCAACTTCCCGACTCGCGAAGAGTGGTTGCGCATCAGCCGTCAGGAGCAGTCCCTCGAAGATCGTCTTCAGGCAGTTGAGAGCCAGCAGGTCAAAACCATCCGTTCACGCCTGAAGGTTCGTGTTGCCAGTGTTGAGTTCGAAGATGAGCCTTTTGAGCAGGTAATTCAGTTCCTGAGAGAGCTCTCCGGTATCAACTTTGTGCTGACAAAAGAAGCCTCCGATGCTCTTGAGGGTGGAGATGGCACTGTCCGCTTGGCGGAAGTGACGGACTTGCCGCTGGAGAACGTGCTGAATCTGGTCCTTCAGGGGAACGATCCTCCCTTCACTTACGTCATCCGTTCAGGAGCGGTCCTGATTGGACCCTCCGATTCGGTCCGCAACGATGTGTTCCTGGAGTTCTACGAAGTTTCCGATATCACCAAGGACAAGCCTGATTTCCGTGCTCCCCGTCTCGCCCTTGAGTCAAGTCAAGACGGCGATGAAGGCGGTGCCGGTGGACTCTTTGACATCGGCGGTGAAGAGGACTCTCAGGAGACGACTCTTGATTCCGACATTCTTGTCGAACTCGTTGTCAATGCTCTCTTCGGTGACGAAGGCGAGCCGGATGGCGAATCGGTCAAGATCCAGAGCGGTCGTCTCGTGGCCAACACCACCCTCGCCAATCACCGCAAACTGGTGCAGTTGCTCAAGGCACTGCGCAAGTCCACCGGTGTGATGGTGACAGTGGAAAGCCGCTTCATCGATCTGCAGGATAATTTCCTGGAGTCGATCGGTGTCGATTACGGAAACCCGTTCAACTCGAACCTTCCGAACCCGATCAATGACATCGACGGTGCAGGAACGCAGATTGCCTCCGGTTTCGAGATCGTCGACGCTCAGGGAGAGATTGATGTCCGCGCAGCGGTCTACAACGCCTTCTCTTTGCCACTGGGTTCTTCGGTGTCTCCCTTCAACCTTTCTGACACCGGTGGTTTTGCACTGCAGTACAACGTTCTCGACAGTTACGCCCTCGAGGCGATTCTGGAAGCGAACCAGAAAATCCAGCGCACCAAGAAGCTGGATGCACCGCGTGTGACAGCCTTCAACACCCAGATCTCCCACTCTTTGGTTGTGGATCAGAGCGCCTACATTGAGGACGCCGAGGTCAACCAGACCGGTGTGGTTCCTGTGATCAACCCGGTCATCGGAATCCTCAACAGTGGATCGATCCTCCAGGTGCGTCCGACGGTGAGTCATGACCGCAAATACGTGATCCTCGAGATCGAGCCGACTCTTGCGGTGCAGTTGCCCTCCAGATTCAAGACCCTGACTCTGGGTCTGACGAACCTGAACGTGGAGTTCCCGGTGCTCTCGGTGACCAACATCAAGACCACGGTGACGATTCCCGACGGTGGAACGGTTCTGGTGGGTGGCCTGAAGAGAACGATTACCCAGGAGTCTCGCTCCGGTATTCCGGTCTTCTCTCGTTTGCCGATTCTGGACCTGTTGGCTGGCCGCAAGGGTAATGCCCGTATGCAGTCCAACCTGTTCGTGCTGATCAGTGCCAAAATCACGGTGATCCGTGATGAGGAAGAGAAACGCTTTAACTAGTCGCAAGGAAATCTGACGCAGTTCAGATAGAAGGCTTTCATGTTCAACGGATTGACTCATACCCTCCGGACGTCTTTCGTCCCTGGTCTGGCTCTCTTGACGGTACTGCTTGTACCGGCAATCGCGCCTGCCCAGTCGTTGGGCAGGGGACCGTTGACCATGGAGGAAACCGTTTTCGTCAGTGAACTGCTCGGAACCTATGGCAGCCCTGATCTTGCCCGGGTCTGGATTCAGTCCCGGATCAAGACGGCAGATTCCAGTGGCAGAGCGAGCCTGGAGTTTGCTCTGGCGGATGCCATGCGGATCGATGGGGACGTGGATGGGTATGAGGCCGAGATCCAGAAACTCGCCAAAAAGTACCCGAATCACCCCCGATCGAAGGGGGCCCAGTTGGAGTCAGTGCTGGCCGCACTGCTGAGGCTTTCCGATGCCAATACTGAAATGGTTTTTGCAACCAGTCCTTCCCAGCGTCAACAGGCGATGGATCTTCGCGATCGCATCTGGAATGAAGAGATCGACAAGGTTCTGAATGAAAACATTCGCCGCCTGAATGACGAGGTCTCGCGCAGCGAGGACAAGGTCATGCGGGCCAGTGATTCCGATCGGGATGAACTGGCTGGGAAACTGGCCGAGGAAACTCGCATTCGTGATCTTTGGGAGTTCAATCGTCTGAACTCCTACAAGGTTTATGCAGCGATGTTACCAGATGGCAGTGAGGCGGCTCAGGCCAAGTACATGGCCCTCGCCACCTTTGCGGACGAGTTTGTCAACTCCCGTTACGAAAACTTTGGCCGTCGCTATGAGGCGCAGCTGATCTATGGTCAGGCGCTTTCGGCAGCGGGGCAGGCTGCTGAGGCAGCCGGTGCTCTGGAACTGCTGGTCGACATCGAACCCAGTGCAGATCCTCCCTACAATGACGACGTCATCTACTTCATTCGTCAAATGAGGGTCGAGGCCCTGACCGGTTCCCTGCGTGCCTACAATCGCTCGGGTCAGCCACAGGATGGACTCGACCTGCTCGATTTCCTCTACGAAGATGAGCAACCCGACTTCCCCTACAGGAAAAATCCGGAAGACCCGGAGTTGGCGACACTCGTCGCACTCCTGGATGTGGAAGAGGGGGTCACCCGGCTTGCCAGCGGTGACCGCGTCGGAGGATTCGAGTTGATCAATGCTGTGATCAGTCGCTTCGACAACCCGGAAGCTTACTCCACTGATCCCGGCCAGGCCCGGGAAGTGGTGACCGGTCTCAATCGTGGATTGAGCAGGCTTCAAGAGTTGGGAGCGGGCAATCTCCCCGCAGAATATTATGCACGGGCTGCTTTGGGATTCCGTGATCGCGGATTGCCAGAGAAGTCGATCGAAACTGCAAAGTTGGCTCTCTACGCGTCCGATGACAGCAAGGAAGCCGCCACATGGCGAGCCGAGGCACTCTACGAGATCGGTGAGTCCAGCGATGCTCTTGGCCGATCGATAGAGGCTGCTATCGCCTATCAGGAGTTGGCCGAGAACTACCCCGATTCACGCATGGTGGCGATGGCTGCACAAAACTTCTTTGCCATCGCCGGTGATTTCGCCGGAACCGCCGGTGACGGACCGTGGAATGATCTGCTGGTGGTCGCTGAGAAACTGTTTGCCGACAATTCTCAGGGTTTGGGAAGCGAGCAGTTGAAACTTCAACAGGCTGTTGAGGCGGAGCTCGAAGGCGATTACCGCAAGGCCCGCGAATTGTTCCGCAGAATCTCCAGAACCTACAACGACGGTGAAGAAGACAAGCAGGTGCCCTTCTTCTTCAGGGCCCGTGCCGGTGCTGCCCGTTGCCTCTACCGTTCCAGCACTGATACGGAGCAGGCCCAAAAGGATGCCAGCGGTGAGATTCTTCCTCTGCTTTCTCAAGCGCGAGAAGCCCGTAGTGCCGGTGGTGAATCGGTTCTTCGTTACGAGTTGGCAAAGATCTACTGGGGTGACCGCGGCAAGGACTCTGCGGAAGCACTCAAGTATTTGCAGCCTGTTTTGAATGAGATCGGCGGCAACAACGTTTACCGCGAAGGTGCGTTGCTCTTCATGCTCGAAGTCCTTGCTGCCGACGGCAAGACCGCTGAATCGGAAAAGGTTTTGGCTGAACTGCGCAAGGTTTGGCCCGACAGTCAGACTCTCGTTGCCGGTACCTACTACCTGATCGAAGCCTATGCTGCTTCCTCCACCCCGGAGAACCAGCGCAGGGCAGGAGAGTTGGTCCTGGATTGGATCCGTCTGCCGGGATCCGGCTTCGAAGAATCGGGACCAGGAGTCCGACTGGGTCTGGCGTCGATCCTGATCGATGGAGGCTTCTCTGCAGAGGCTGCAGAGATGTTGTCGAAAGCTCAGGAGGAGGCGCTGGAATCCGGTGAGGAATCACTGGTGATCGGTGTTTCCTACTTCCTTGCAAAAGCTGCCAATGCCGCTGGCAGGAACAAGGAAGCCCTCGACAGTCTCAATGCCATCATCGAGAACTATGAAGACAACACTCTCAACGGGAGCTACAACGAAGCGCCTTTCGTGTTGATTCAGAGGGCCACTGCTGAAATGGGACTCTACCAGTCCGATCGCTCAGCGAGCCGCCTCAAGTCGATGACCGAAGATCTTGAGTCTGCCATCGCCATTCTCGATCAGCGTCGCAAGTCGCTGCTCTTCTCTGGCGGAACCAACCCGGTCTTCGAGCGTGATTACTGGTCTGCGTGGCTGCAGTACATGGAAGTACTGAAAGCCCAGGGCCGTTGTGAAGATGTCATTCAGTTGATTCGCAGTCGCAAGTTGATGGCCGGGGACGGCAAGGATTTTGCCCCGGAAGGACTCCAGACCCGCTTCGATCGTCTGGAGGAAGAATGCAAATGATGGAAAGAACGCCAACCATGCAGCGCTACTTCGTGCTCTTTCTTCTGACTTTCGGAATGATGCTTCCGTTTGCCGGAAACGGACTCCTTGCGGACCAGATTATTGTCTCTGGTGGCAGGAATTATGAAGACGTGACGATTACCGGAGCCACTTACGAGCAGGTCCAGTTCAAACTGCCGGGAGTCAGCACTTCGCAAAAAGTCGACGCCGACAAAGTGGAACGTCTGGTTTTCTCCAGAGAATCCTCCAGCTTGGCCCGAGGGCGGGGAGCCTTTGAAAACGGTGACTGGGAAACCGCTGCGAGCAGTTTCAAGTCGGCGACCAGCATGGGTGACGCTCTGAAAAAATCGAGTGCCATGTACATGCACGGATTGTCCCTGCTTCGCTGGGGTGATTCCGATGCGACCAAGTACAAGGAAGCGGTCTCCGCATTGGAGGCCTACTTGAACGAGTTTGATAGTAAAAAAGATTTCTACGTTCCCCATGCACGCATGGCGATCTCGGAAGCCCATCGCAAATCCGGAAACTATTCGGAAGCGGAGAGTGCGCTCTCCAGTCTTGCTTCCGGAAACATGGGGCGTCGTTGGGTTGTCGGGGCACGACTGGGCAAGGCACAAAGCCTGTTGGCCCAGGAGAACTGGGGCGCTTGTCGTGAAGAGTTCTCCTCTGTGTCCAATGACTCCAATGCCTCGACCGACCAGATCTGTCAGGCATGGATTGGTTATGCCAGTGCACAGCAGGGGCAGAAGCAGTGGAAGCAGGCCGCCGATACGGTGCGTCAGCAAATCCTCGAGACGCGAAACAAGGATGTCCTCGGTAACACAGCAGCCCGAGCACACGGCTGGCTCGTATGGGGACGATCCACAGAAGAACAGGCTGGCGGAGATGCCGGTGAGTTGCAGTGGGCCATGATCCGTTATCTCCGGGCTGCCGTCATGGCTTCGACCGGAAATGGCGAAGTACTCGCAGAAGCGTTGTATCGGGCCAAGGAATTGGCCAAAAAACAGGGAGATGCGGACAGGGCGGAAAGTTTGACCCAAAGACTGAAGCAGGTCGCCCCGGACTCCCGCTGGAACAAGTAATCGAATCACCTTCACGAACAGGTGAGAGAGGAAAGAAAAATGAAGTTGACAGGTTTCATGAGCAAGATTCGGGGTGCCTCTGCAACCCGCGTTCTTCTCCTGACCATCTTCGCTGTGACCCTGATTTTGGGAACCGGCGTCGTTGCCTATGCTCAGGCCGAAGGTGAAGCACCCGTCGAAACGGTTTCCGTACTCGACAACATTCGTGCTGCCGGTGCGGTGGGTGTGATTCTGATTCTGCTCTCCGGTGCAGGAATGGCTCTGACGCTGATGCATGGGATGACCCTTC
>JAPOLY010000007.1 GCA_029976805.1 bacterium | reverse complement strand
GTGATCTACCCTTCACTTCCCTGTGAAGCGCATTGAATTGATTATTTTAGGTTTTTCTAGTGCTCCGGATGCAGAGCGGCTCCCAGGAAAACAGTGGTCAAATTTGTAAAAATGAACGCCTGAATCATGGCGACCAAAAGTTCAAGGAATGTCAGGGCAACAGCTCCCAGAGCGGAGATCAGCGAAATGCCGCCCCCCACAACAAGGTTGTCCAATGTCGCCACGGCGGTACCCGACATGATCACGGCGAGAAGAATGTGCCCGCCCATCATGTTGGCGAAGAGTCGAATCGCCAGAGCACACGGTTTGATCAGGTGACCAGCGGCCTCGATGACGATCATCAATGGCCACAGAGGTGCCGGACCCACGAGCAGGTTGTCTTTCCAATAGGAGACGACCCCATTTTGCTTCATGCCAAAGAAGTGATAGGTCACGAAGGCGATTCCCGCGAGCGCTGCAGTCACACTGATGTTTCCGGTGGCTGTCGCAGAGAAGGGAATCAACCCCAGAAGGTTGCAGGTGACGATGAAAAAGAAGTACGTCCAGAGAAGCGGAAGGAAGCGATAGGTATCCGCACCCAAAGTGGGCTTCACCATATCATCACGCAAAAAGACCAGCATCGCTTCGAGCATGCTCGAAAGAGTGCCTTTGGATTCGCCGGTCTCAATCTGCTTCGCCAGCCCCTTGGCCACCCGGCTGAAGAGGAAGACGCAGATGAGAGTGGCAATCAGCATCATCATGACATGCTTCGTCAGCCCGATCTGATCCAGAAAGGGATGAAGTGACTTGTCGAGCACATGGCTCAGTGGATCACCAGCAGCAAATGTCAGCATCCCGCACCTTTCTGCTCGCAGAACTGTCTCGATTCCCACGTCTCATTTCACACGAGGGATCAAGACTCCTGCTGCGATTCCGTTTCCTTGGGCAAATCCGGCTCTTCGGCCGTTTTCGCTTTCTTGCTCAGGACCGTTTCCTCTTGCAGATACTGCTGCAAAGAGAAGATTTCGACCCCCAACACGACGAGGTAGAAACACACCGCCGCAATCAAGGTCCGGCCACCAGTCTCGCGGCCGTACATGTTGAACACCGGCACCTGGCTGGCTGCCAGAACCAGAGCTCGCAAACCCATGCCCAGGAAAACCTTGCCTACCGCCCTGTCCGCTTTGGAACGCAGGATCGATAACAGGTTTCGTATCCCCAACACCCCCAAAAGGGCGGCGACGGCCATTCCGTATCCGAGAATGGGCACCGTTTCCTCTCCCCAAAGGGATGAAACCGGCGCATACGCCAGGGCTCCAATGATCAAAAGAAGACCCAGAGTCCTCAGCAGAAATCTCAGCGTCAATCGCGAGAGTCCGCTCAAGGGATCCTCCGGTCTTTCGATTTCGTTTCACACATCCCGACTTCGCCGTATCAACTGCGATTCGACTCTTGTTGGGCTCGCACGATCAAAGCGATGAATCCAAGGAGACATCCTCCGAGCACACCCCACGGTTCCGAGTCGTAACGACCGTCGATCCACCGGCCCAAGGCAGCGAAAATCACGAAGGTGAGCAACAGTTGCCAACCCAATGAACTCCATGCTGCCGAGCGCGCCAGGTTTCCACCAGACCCATCTTCATCCCGTGTCGGGGATTGGGGATCCGGAGATTTCGGCTCGTCATTCTCCACGTTGAAGTGATCCTCCAGCAAACCGCAGCGACAACGCCAGCGGGGTTGATCTGTCAGAGGAAAAACCCTGTCGAAGGATTCCAGACCCATCCGGAAACCTGCCGAAATTCCTCTGCACGGGAAGACTTGGTCCGCGTGGAAAAGTACACGTCTGGTGAGGATAGTCGACCCCGCCAAATGGGGTCAAGCGAATCAAAATTTGCCTGCAGATTTGCACAAATCCACCCCCCCTGGAGGTCCACATTTGGGCATTCTGCCGATCGGGTGTGAGCGACTACTCTTTGAGAGAGTCGACCACCTGCTGGGCCCTGACATTGGCTGGATCGAGCATCAGGGCACGTCTCGCCCATTTGAGGGCATCTGCGTCAGCCCCCAATTTCCAGAGCACCCATGCCAGATCCGGATAAATCTCTTCCATCGCAGGAGTCTCCAGAGCCAACCTCAGTTCCAGCTCCCGCCGGGCATTCTGCCAATCCTCCAACTCGAGGTAGGCACGACCCAGGAGAGCGTGACTCTCATCTCCATAGGGCGTGATAAAGGGAAGATCCCAAGCGGCATCGATCACTCCCTGATAATCCCCCACCTTTTCCATACTTTTTGCCAGAGCCAGTCGAGTACTGGCATCGTCACGATCATGGAGGATCTGCTGGCGATAACTTTCGATTGCCTGGGCATCGAGATCCAGATCCTTTTGAAGAGTGGCCATTTGAATCCAGGGACTTCCGGGGCTCACCGGCGAACTGGTTGCGGTGGGAGCCTGCGCCGTGGCCTCTTCCAACATCTTCAGAGCTTCCTCCGTGTCGCCCCGCTTCCGCAGAATACTGGCTTTCAACAATCGGCTGCGCCAACTCCAGATCGAGTCCCCCAGAATCGCCTGACTGAGTGATTTCAGAGCCTTGTCGGTCAAACCCTCGTTGAGTTGCATCGAAGCCCTGACGACTGCGAGATCCGCGGAATCAGGATCCAGTTTCTCTGCTTTGCCGATGGCCAACTCCGCATCAGCAACTTTCTTTTCTGCGAGATAAGCGGCGGCCAACCAGACCCAATGTCGTGCAACGTTGGGTTCGTCTTCTGTGCGCTCACGCAAACGATCGATGTGTCTCCCCTGGAATGCAGGCCCGACACCGGCAACCTCCACTTTTTTGCCCAACCACTCCATGAAAACACGGTCGAAATTTTCTGCGGAGGTGCCGAGGACATCCCGGAGGACTCTGCGGGTGTCATGACCCTTTGCGTAGGATTCCAGCATCTCATTGATCTTGGCCATGCCATGCTGCTCGTGAATCATTTCGCAGATCAAACCACCCTGCACATAACCCACCAGGATTTCACCGGGCCAACTGGGGTTCATGAATGACTTTTGCAAATCTGCGATGGGGCGTAATGCACCGGCATGAAACTCGGTGGAAACCATCAATGGTTCATGCCTTTTCCAGCGGGGAGTCCGGCGCGCTTCCTCGAAGACAGACAAACCCTCACCAAACCAGCGTGGGATACGGTGACGAGCCTTCTGCAGGGTCACTACATGGGCCAACTCATGCACTGCCACCGCTCCCCAATTGCCCGGAAGGGCGTTCGGTGTTGTCAAGGTCACGAGTCTTCCGAAACAAACACCACTGGCAGCGAGACCCGGCAGTCCAATCGAACGCGCACTGAAGTAGGCATGACTGGAAAAGTCTTCGATGGTCAAAGGACGATAAACTTCGAGTTGGTAGTCTTTTTCAAAACTATCCCGTGATTCTTTCATGAGAGGCATTAGATAAGGCATGAGGTACGGACCTTCATCCGACTTCATGCGAATTACCAGACCATCTTCTTCACGGGTGATGAAGTTTTCATCGATGTGCTTCATCAACGTCCGTGTATTTTTGACCCAGACGTTGTAGCGATCCTTGGTCCAGGCTTCCTCGAGTTTCTTCTTTCCCTCTTCTTCAAGACCACTGCGAAGTGCATTGATGGAAAAGATGGCATACGACTTGGGCAACCCCGGGTCGAGCTCGATGGCCTTGAGTGAAAATTCGGCAGACTCTCGATAGAAGAATCGGTCTACCAATCTCTCTGCGAGAGTGACATAGAAAAGTGCAGGAGAGGGATGCCCTTCCTCTACGTCCTTGCGCAACGCTTCAAACTCGTCGAGTCGTGCGATTGCGTACAGGATGCTCGCCAGCAATCCCTGGGCGATCTGGTGCTTGGGCTGAATCTCCAGGACCTTGCGGTAGCACATCTCCGCACGGTTCCAGTTCTCACTGGCGAAGGCGATGTCTCCCTCCAGCAACCACCTCTCAGGGTGATCAGGCCAGATTTGGCTCGCCTTCGAGAGCAGTTGGGAAACCTCTTCGCCACGTTCTCCGGGGAAGGCGTAATCGGTCCATGTTGCCCTTGCAAGGCCCAGCATTGCTTCCGCATGATTGGCGTTCGTTTCGAGAGCATCGCGGAAATGACTGCGGGCATCGGGGTAATTGTACTTTGAGAACAGGGCGTGGCCACTGGCCGTATGAGCCGCGGCAGATTTCGGGTCGAGATAGAGGGCACTGTCGTACATCACCTCGTAGGCATCACGAAATCTCTGTAACCCCTCGCAGGCTTTTCCAAACCAGACGAACGTTTCCGGTGGCGACTTTTGCGCCTCTTCTCTGGACATGTCCTTGTAGATCTGGATCACCTTGCGCAGCAATTCCTGACCACTCTCACGCTGCCCTTGATCGATGCGATAAAGCCCCAAACGGGCCAGTGCCTCGATATGCTGATCGTCGATGACGAGAGCCTTTTTCAGGAGTGATTCACCCTCGGCATACTTCCCAGTTTCCAACTTCAAGCCCGCCAGAGCAGCAAGCAAATGGGCGTCTGCTCCCTCTGCCTCCCGGGCTTTCTCAAGGGTGCCGATGGCATCGTCGATGCGTCCCTGTTCCCGATACACTCTCGCCTCCAGCAGAGGAAACTGGCCCGGCTCCTCCTCTACCCAATCGGTCGCTTCCTGATAATCACCGGTTTCGATGAGCAGGAGCAGTTCGCGTGCGTCCTCGTCGGTGGACTGACCGCACACAGGATTTGAAATGCTGGCAGTGCATCCGAGGAAAATCAGCACAAAGACACTTCGGTAGAATGGGAAGTGGAAAATTCGGCTCATCATTTCTCCGTCTCGGGCCCTGCCCTGCCTTGAAGACTGTCATGAGGAGTTTCATGAGAGCTTCCAGGGGTCCTGAATGCAGATTCAACCGGGAATCGCATAAGGCCAATATACACAAGATGGCCACTGAAGGCATTTATTGGGGCATTGCGGACTCTTTGGCCTGATCAGATCCGTGCGGATTTGTCGTCTTCGGCCTGACCATCCTATTCTCCTTTACAGGCGCTGTGCCTGCTTTAGTAACCCAGGGAGGGAGTCCCGCTCTTGGCCGTCAAATTCACCGAGAAAGCCGAAAAGGTCCTGCAATTGGCAGGGAATGAGGCCCGCCGCCTCGGTCATGGCTACATCGGTACAGAACACATTCTGTGGGCACTGTTGCACCAGCCAGATTCTGTCGCCGTACAGGCGATCCAGAAATGTGACCGCACCACAGATGAATTGCTTCGCTCACTCCGGGAGAGCCTAGACCGCATTCCCGCCAGTAAAGGCAAGCACTTCGAAGAAACACCTTATACCCCCCACGCCAAGCGCTGCCTTGAACTCGCGAGAGAGAAGGCCGTCGTTCTTGACCAGTACTACATCGGAACCGAACACCTGTTGATCGGACTGAGTCAGGAAGAGGAAGGGGAAGCCTCGAGGATTCTTGCAGAAAGAGACCTCGGCAAAGACAGACTTCAAAACGTCATCCAGAGAATGCTTGGAGGAGATGTGGACAGTTCACAGGGAGCAGCCGTCAAACGGTCGGGGATCGCAACACCAACACTGGATTCCAATGGTGTCGATCTGACCGCTATCGCCGCACAAAACCGCCTCGACCCGGTCATCGGTCGTCAGAAGGAGATCGATCGGATCATTCAGATCCTCTCCCGCAAGACAAAAAACAATCCGGTGGTCATGGGTGAACCAGGTGTCGGAAAGACCGCCATCGTCGAAGGACTTGCCCAGCGCATTGCCCAGAGTGCGGTACCCGAGGTTCTTTCACGCAAGCGCGTGGTTTCTCTCGATCTCGCTTCCCTTCTTGCTGGTACCAAGTACCGCGGAGAGTTTGAGAAGCGTATCAAAGCGATCATCAAGGAAATCTGTGAGTCCGGAAATGTGATCCTCTTCATCGATGAGCTGCACACCATCATGGGTGCCGGAGCATCGGAGTCGAGTCTGGATGCTTCCAACATCCTCAAGCCTGCTCTCTCCAGAGGTGAGATCCAGTGCATTGGTGCCACCACTCTGGATGAATACCGCAAGCACATCGAGAAGGACGGCGCCATGGAGCGTCGCTTCCAGCCGATCATCGTCGATCCCCCCAGCAGGGACGACGCCCTCGAGATTCTCACCGGTCTTCGAGACACCTTTGAGGCTCACCATCGTGTGCAGATCACCGATGAAGCCCTTGAAGCGAGCGTGGATCTCTCCATTCGCTATATCTCCAACCGGTTCCTTCCCGACAAGGCCATCGACGTTCTCGATGAAGCCTGTTCCTGTGAGCGGTTACAGAAGACCACCCGTCCCCCCGATCTCACCGAGATCGAGGAGGAGATCGACCAGCTTCAGCAGGACAAGAATGAAGCAGTCTTCTCGCAGGACTTTGAACTCGCTGCACAGATCCGGGACAACCTGGAGAGTCGTAAAAACTACAAGGAGCAACTGATCTTCGAATGGAAGGCCAGCTCCAAAGAGGTCGACGGTCAGGTTGACGGCGCAAGCATTGCTCGCACCGTTGCAGAAATGACCGGCGTTCCCATCTCCAATCTTCAGGAGGAGGAAGCCGAACGACTGCGCAAGATGGAAGACACGCTCCATGAGGACGTGATCAGCCAGGACCATGCGGTCCACTCCATCAGCCGGGCCATCCGCAGGGCCCGTGCCGGACTTCGTGATCCGCAGCGCCCCATGGGATCCTTCGTCTTCGTCGGCCCCACTGGTGTCGGCAAGACTCTGGTCGCCAAGTCGCTTGCCAAGTTCCTCTTCGGAACCGAGGACGCGATTCTGAGCATCGACATGTCTGAATATGCTGAAAAGCATTCGGTTTCACGCCTGATCGGATCTCCGCCGGGGTACGTCGGCTATGACGAGGGTGGACTGCTGACTGAGAAAGTGCGTCGCAAGCCCTACATGGTGGTGCTCTTCGATGAGATCGAAAAAGCGCACGGCGACATCACCAACACCCTGTTGCAGGTCCTTGAGGAAGGTCGTCTCACCGATGCCTTCGGACGTGAGGTCGACTTCAAGAACACCATCGTCATCTTCACCTCCAACTTGGGAGTACGTGAAGCGGAGAACAAATCTTCCCTCGGATTCACCGAGGTGGAGGAAGACGGTAACACCGCCTCGCGCCTTGCGGTCCTTGATGCGGTCAAGACCTACTTCCGCCCCGAGTTCCTGAACCGTGTGGATGAAGTCGTCGTCTTCGACGAGTTGAAAGAAGATGATCTGACCGAGATTCTCGACCTGGAAGTGGCCAAGCTGGAAGCCCGAATCGCCGGTCTTGACCTGAAGATCGAGATCGACGCCGCTGCCAAGGCACTCATGGTCAATGAGAGTGCCGGTCCTGCGACCGGAGCTCGTGGTCTGAGAAGGACAATGGAAGACAAGCTCCAGGATCGTATCGCTGACCTGATCATCGACGGCAACCTCAAACAGGGTGGAACTGTGCAAGTTTCTCTCGACGACGAAGATCAGGTCGTGATCAATATCGAGGCTGCCAGCGAGGTTCAGTAAAGAATCCGTTTGCGATCGAGTGAATGAATTCGCATCATCCGTGGCCACCGGAAAAGGTGGCCACGGATTTTTTTGAAGGGATCGACGATGTTGGATTGCCCACACTGCGGTGCAGAAGTCGCCGAAGGCCGATTGGCCTGTCGTGAGTGCGGCAGTGACATCGAAACCGGCTGGGGAGATCCAGCTGAACTGGACTACCAGTCCGTCGATCTGGGAGAAGATTATTCTGAAGAAGAAAAGGACCTCAAAAAGGGGAAGCAGAAGATGATCGCTTCAGTCCTCATCGCCGGGTTGCCCGTAGGTCTGATTTTCTGGTTCATGCCGACGCAGAAAGCCCTCGGAGTTGGAGTCGCCATCCTTCTTCTTCTCGGCGTGCTTTCTTCAAAAAGAAACTACTGAGAATCCGGATTTGCGGAATCTCCCGTCAACTTTTCGCTGTTTCTCGCAACCAGCATGATTCCTGCCACTACCAGTGGTCCACCAATCCAGAATGATGTCGGCGGAGCCTCCTGGACCACCAGCCACACCAGAAGCGGTGCCCCGGCCATCTCCCCCAGATAAGTGGTCGACACCACCGTTGGCGGTAAACGCTTGAGTGCAGCATTCAGAGGAGTGTGCCCCAGAAGAGTGGGAAACAGCGCAAGAAGACCTGCATACCCCCAACTCAATCCTGTTTCCGGAACCACCTCTGAATTCATCGAGAATAACCATATCAAAAGGAAGAAAGCTGCCACTGCGTAGGCTCTTGTCGCATAGGTGACTGTTGGCATCTGTTGCGTGGCACTACGGCCTGCGAGGAGATATCCGACGAAAGCCAGAGAGCCGATGACGGAAAGTCCCATTCCCCAGATCCGATGATCGCTTTGTGCCGACTGACCAGAGTCCTCCGCAAACAAGGCAAGAATTGTCGTACCGGAAAGAGTCAGCAGAACACCGCCGATACATGCCACCTTCAGAGTCGTTCGTCCCCGCACGACTTCGATGGCATAAATGATGACCGGATGGAGATAAACGAGTACCACTGAAGTGGCCACCGACAAGTACGCGAGAGAGGCCATCCAGGCACCAAAGTGCAGTGCGAGGCATGCACCAGCGATCAAAATCGAAGTCCCTCTGCGATTCAGTGGGACCGGTTTCTCTCTCTTCCCCAACAGCCACAGGATGGGGATGGCGAGGGCGAGTCTGAGAAACGCCAACTGAACCTCGTCCAGATCTCCCTGGGCGGTCCCGAGCCGGATCCACAGTGTCGAAGTCGAGATCCCGACGATCCCGATGATGAGCAAGGTCCATGTACCGACGAATCGATTCAACTCGAAGGTCTCCCTTGCCATTCCCCATCCAACCTGAATGGAGCGCCGGATCCGGAATCAACGGAGAGATCTCCTGGAAGAAGAGAGTCGGGAAATCCCTGCCAACAAACCGGTCGCTGAAATCTCTCGAGGGCAGACATTCCCACCGAAGTCCAGCGGGAGTCTGTCGTCGCAGGCCACGGCCCTCCGTGATGCATCGACTCACCCACTTCCACGCCCGTTGGAAATCCGTTGAAGATCAGTCGGCCGACCCTGTCTTCCAGGCGGTCGAGCAACCGGGGATGATCCGCCAACTCATTTTCTGTCGCGTGGATGGTGGCGGTCAACTGTCCTTCGAGGACGGAAGCCACCTGAAGCAACTGCTCGAGATCATCACACTCTACCAGCAGAGTACTCGGACCAAAGATTTCTGCCTGCAGTAAAGGATCGTCGATGAATCGACGTGCATCGGCGGCCAACAATCCCGCTTCCGCATCACAGCTTCCGGAACTGGCGGGTCCCTTGCCTACCAGCTCTACACCATTTCTTTCGGCGACTTCCTGCAAACCTTTTTGGTAACCGGCATGAATCCCCTGATGAAGCATCGTTCCCGCAGGTCCCTGAAACAGTTCTCTGGAGAGGGACGCCTTGAAAGCCTCGCTGTTCTCGTCGCGAACCAGAATCAGGATTCCGGGGCAGGTACAGAACTGTCCCACTCCAAGCAGGACACTTGCCGCCAGGCCAGCAGCAATCTCGTCACTTCTCTCATTGATGGCTTCGGGCAAAACAAAGACGGGGTTGGCACTGCCCATCTCTGCGAACACCGGAATCGGGACTTCTCGCTGGGCAGCAATGCGCCACAGTGACAATCCTCCCGCTTGTGAACCGGTGAAACCGACTGCGGAGATTCCGGCGTGCGCTGTCAAACCCACTCCCACATCAAAAGATTCTCCGTGGACCAGACTGAAAGCTCCCGACGGCAAGCCAGCTTCCTCGACAGCAGAGGTGATCGCTTCACCCACCAATTCACAGACTCCCGGGTGAGCGGGATGACCCTTGACGATCACGGGGCAACCCGCAGCAAAGGCACTCGCCGTATCACCCCCTGCAACTCCAAATGCGAGGGGAAAGTTACTCGCTCCGAAAACGGCTACCGGTCCCAAAGGAATCCAGCGCCGGCGCAAGTCAGGCCTCGGCAAGGGTGTCCTCTGAAGATCTGCGCTTTGCATCACCGGCTCACGGAAGAGCCCCGTGGAAACCGTCTCCGCAAACTGCAACAACTGGGAACAGGTTCTTCCCATCTCCGCTTCGAATCGACCCGCCGGCAATCCCGTCTCGAGAACTCCCCGCTCCAGAATACGAGGCAAGGCTTCCTCGAGATTTTTCGCTATTGCTTTCAGCAGCCGGACTCGTGCTTCTGCCGGAAACAGCACTCGGCTTTCATGAACTGCAACTGCAGCCGCCACAGCGGAATCGATCTGATCGGTCGTCGCCTCAGGAAACCCCGGCTCCAGACGCTCACCGGTGACCGGGTTATTGGCATGAAAGAGGAGATCTCCGGAAACACTCTCGCCTGCGATCCAATGGACACCATTCAGCATCACTTTTCTCCCTCGAGCACTGACGGCCTCTTCTCCAATGCCTCGCGGATCACCGCAATTGCTCCCTCGCGCAAAGCTCCCACGACCGGGATTCTCGGTGCCCGGACATTTTCCGAACCGCGCTGGACCTCCTGCTGAACCAACTTGATCAACTGGACGAACTCGGGCACACAATCCAATCTCAACATCGGCAAGAACCAGCGATAGATTTCATCTGCTTCCAGCGCACTCTGGCGGTCATCCAGCCCTGCGACAGCCTTGTCGAAGAGCAGAACCGATTCGCCAGGCAAAGCATTGACGAGTCCGGCGACCCAGCCGACGGCTCCCTGTCGAACCGCTTCGACCACCATGTCATCGAGCCCTGCGAAAAGCGCCAGTCGATCACCCACCAGAGAACGAACAGCGGTAATCCTCCGAGCGTCGCCACTCGAATCCTTGACCGCTTTCAATTTCTCCTGACGCTCCGCCAGATCGGCAATCCATCCCGGTGGGAAGTCGATGCCATACGCACCCGGATTGTTGTAGAGCATGCACGGCAAATCGGTCGCCGCCATCACGGCCTCGACGTGTGCTTCCATCTCGTGGAAGGGACCTTTGTGAATGTAGGGGGGCAAAACCATCAACCCCCTGGCACCCATCACTGAAGCGGCGGCGGCGAGCCTTCCGGCTTCGCGAGTGGAGGCTGCAGCGATCCCAGGAATCACTGGAACCCTGTGACCGACTGCTCGTACACAGGTATCGATCACACGCTGTTTTTCCTCCAGCGAGAGAGTGGCCCCCTCACCCAGAGATCCGCAGGGAATGATGCCTGTCGCCCCGTGGTCGACGAGCCATACCGCATGTTCGGAAAGGAAGGCGTGGTCCACTTCTCCCGCATCATCAAAAGGAGTGGTGATGGCGGGCATGACTCCTGCCCAATTCAGATCGGATTCCATGGGGTTCCTTTCCCGGAAGTTATCAGTCGCAGACATCATGATCGGAGATGCGTGCAACCGAAACCCATCCGCCTGATCAGGAGGATCAACGTTGGCGAGATCGGCGAATCACCAGCAGAAACAACAGGGGTGCACCGATGGCCGCAGTGATGACTCCCACCGGAACTTCTCTCTGATCAAGAAGAACCCGGCCCAGGCTGTCACAAAGGGGAAGGAATGCCAGACCCAGACACATCGACGCAGGGATGAGAAAACGGGGTTGTCCACCGCCCCACAGTCTCATGATGTGCGGACACACAAGGCCGACAAAGGCGATGGGGCCAGCCATGGCGACCCCCGCAGCCACACCCAGCGATGCCAGTCCCACACCCCAAGTCCGAATACGGGGAACATTCACCCCCCTTGTCCCCGCCCGATCGATGCCGGTGACCAAAACATCCAGCGGTCGCAACAACATCAGCATTCCCAACATGGAGACGAGAAGGAACGGCAAAGCCAACCACAATCTCTCAAAACCGATCAGGGTCAAACTTCCAAGAGACCAGCGCAATGCATCCAATGCCATCACCTGATCAAAGCCGAGCCTCAATGCAGAGGAGATGGCACCGGTCATCAATGTCAGGGCGATGCCTGCCAACAAAACATCTTCTGTCCGCGTTCGATGACGCGAGGCGACCAGAACGATGATGGAAGTGACGGTCAGTGCTCCTGCGAAAGCAGCCAGTGGCAACAGGGGAATTCCAAAGAGTGCACTTTCCACTCCAAACAACAGGGCAAGAATCACTCCCAGAGAAGCACCCGCCGTGGTGCCAACGGTTCCCGGAGTCGCCAATGGGTTCTGCAGGAGAATTTGCAAGACCGCTCCTGATCCGGCGAGAACGGCTCCCATGATCATTCCGGCCACAGCCCTCGGAATACGCAGTTCATGAAGGATGGCTTGTCCCAACTCTCCGGAGATCTCAGGGCCGATCCAGGCAGACGCCACCCCGATCAGTAAAGTCAGGACTGCCCAACCGAGGAGACGGGCCCCTCCCCAGGGTTTGCGTCCACGCGCCTCGGAATCGACTGCCGTGCCACTGCGTCGATTTTCACTCCAGATACGGGATCGCCAATCTTCTCCCAAATCTTGCGGATCCTTGCCGTCATAGATGACTTGGCCATCTGCAAGAGCAATCACTCTCGGCTCGACTTCATTGAACTCTTCCAGCAGGGAGATGTCGTGAAGCACCACCACGACGGTGGTTCCTTCCAGCACCCGTCGTTGCAACTCTTCCAGCAACCTCATTCTCCACACCGGATCCAGATGATTGGCGGGTTCATCGAGCAGCCATGCCCGGGCTCCCTGTGCCTTCAGGGTTGCGAGCTCCACCCTCTGTCTTTCACCGCCGGAGAGTTCATTCCACCAGCGAGTCGACAGATCCCCTGCACCGCAATCTTCCAGTGCAGCACGGGCCTCCTTCAGGGCATCCGGCCGTGGCTCATCCATGTGGTAGCGTGCGGCGGCAACCACCTCTTCTACCAGCAACGGTTCCGGTGTCGGGCTTTCCTGAGGCAACCACGCGAAAGACTGCGCCCGTTGCTGATGGGAAAGTCGAGTGATGGACTGATTGTCGACACGGACTGTGCCTGCAGTCGCCTCTACCTGTCCCAGAAGTGTTGCCAAAAGGGTCGATTTGCCAGAACCATTGGCACCGACGATGGCAATCAGCTCGCTGGATGAAACCTGAAGGTCGAGGCCCTTCAGGATCTCCTTACCGCCCCGCTTGACAGTCAGTTTCTCAATATGGAGCCAGGGGTCGTCGGTCTTGTCACTGGGGTTCTTGTCAGAGGGGTTCTTGTCAGAGGGGTTCAACGATTTGCCTCCCCTGAACGTTGGCTGAGATCACCGATCTCTTTGCGCAGTTGATCGACGAGAACCAACAATCCCGGACCCTCATCGAGAATCTGCGGATCATGGATGGCGCCGATTCTGTCTTCGACCCAAGCCCGCAAACCCGGAATGCCTGAGTAGGAGTCGTATACCTTTTGGCGTCCGCTACCATCATCCTCTTCCGGAATCAGATGCACGATGACATCCGGATCCAGATCGATGAGTGATTCCACGGAGAGTTGGGGTGCACCCATCAGGGGTTCCTGAAATGCATGTCGATATCCAGCAGCCTTGAGAGTCTGGCCATGAAGAGAGTCCTCGCGGATCACCCAGGGCCCCCCACTGCGATCAAGGGGCCCACCGATGACTAACAAGACTCTGGGGCCAGTACCATCGTTCCGGGGGGCCAATCCTGTTTCCAGGTCTTGGGCCAAACCCCTGGCCGCCTGCTGACAACCGCTCAAGTCACCGAGGCGAAGGACACTGTCACACATTTCGCGGACGCTGGACCAGGGCAAGACCACCGGTGTCCCCACGCGCCGGATGGCATCGACGGGCACGCCTGCTGCGGCGCGTGCGAGGACCACCTCTGCTCCGGAACGCATCACTCTTTCAAGATCCGGTGACAAAGCGGTACCTCCCCTGGGAAGTTCCTTCACCGGCGGACAATAATCACTGATCAGTGTAAGGCGATCTTCTCCACCCATCGCAATCAGCGTCGAAGTCAGGCATGGGGCCAATGATGCCAGCCTCTGATTTTCAGACAGGGGATAGGAGGAAGTCCGGCTGTGACTGCCGGAAAACCCCGAGAGGATTGCCGTACCGAGAGCGAGAAGCGCCAACAGCAACAGTGTTTTGCGATCGATGACATCCTCCTCTCTCCAATGACGACAGAACTGCTTTTCCGGGCGGTTGGATTCAGGCCTGCCTCAACGGGCAGAACTCATATCCTGATTTTCTCCGGGAACCACCGTCCACGGAGGACGGATCGTATCGGATCCCGAGAGGGACTGACAGAGAGCAGCACTCTCGCATACCCTGCCCTGACAAGGCCCCATTCCCACTCTGTGGATCAGGCGTGCTTCACGAATCGAGGAGATCTCCGAAACGTCTCCCACCGTCACGTCTTCGCAACGGCAGAGAATTTCACTGCCGTGCGCCAGTTTTCCCAATTCCTCACGCAACGGATGCGCATCCTCAAGGGCCTGTCCCCAAAACCGGTGTCTCCGAACCCGAGCGAGCAAACTGGCCTTGGGTGTCTTCCCCACAGCAGCGATACCTGCCACCAATCCTTCATCGATGGCGGCTTCACAGCCCGCAATTCCGGTCGGTTCTCCGGCACAATAAATTCCCGGGACTGAGGTTTGCTGAAGGGAATCGACCCGGACCGTTCCAGTCGATTCAACGTCACAACCAAGACCGGCGGCCATCCGGGTCTCCGGAATCAGTCCATATCCGATGGCCAGACCATCCACCTCCATCACCCGATCGCCGGCTGGAGTTCTGAGGACCACCTCTTTCAATGCCGGGCCTCCCCGGGCTTCTGTGACCCAACTGGACGAATAGCGCTCCATGCCCCCCAGAGCTTTCAACAATTGTCGAGCGGGCTTCCAGCGTGATGGTGAAAGCAGCAGGGGTATCGCCAAACTGCTGCGATCAACCAGAGAGGACTGCTCGGCCAGAATCACCTCTGCTCCCGATTCTTTGGCCAATCGAGCGACGGCCAACAAGAGCGGTCCTGTTCCGGCAACCAAAACTCGACGGCCATCGATATTGAGTCCACCCTTGATCAGAGATTGCAGTGCACCGGCACCTACTACACCGGGAAGGGTCCAACCCGGGAAAGGGAGAAATCGCTCCCTCGCTCCCGTCGCGACCACCATCGACTGGCAACGGATTCGAACCCGTTTGCCATCCGTCACCCGTGCCACGTCCAACTCCCCGGCTTGTCCACTGAAGACCGAGTAGCCCTGAAGCTTGAGAACCCCGGCTTCACGGGCACGCTCAAGCCAGTTTCGGGCTGCCAGAGGGGGATCGTGACGGTGACTCCAGATCCGGCCTCCGGGTCCCATCGATTCATCGATGATGACAACTTTCATTCCCAACTCAGCAGCGACACAAGCGGCGGCTAACCCTGCAGGCCCGGCACCAATCACAGCAAGGCCTGTTTCGATGATCTGCGGAGAATCGCCACCCTCACCTCCGGGAGATGGCTCAAGGGGAAGTCGGGGGAGTTTCATCTCCCGCTCAACACGAAGGCCTTCCTTCACCGGAACCAGACAGGTTCTCACCCCCCGAACTCCATCCACGGTGGCACGACACTCATGGCATGAGCCCATGGCACACAGTGCACCCCTGGCCTCCCCCGTGGGAGATTTTCGAATCGCAGAGACTCCCGCCATCATCAGGGCAGCAGTCAGGGATTGACCCTCTTGAGCGAGCAGTGAAGCCCCATCGACAGTGATGCGCACCGCTTTAGTCACTTCGACCTCCTGCCGACAACACCAGCATCCGCCCCGGATCCCATGGACCCGCATCGAGAGTGCAGGTCTCTGCGTGAATTCTCTGGGCCAACAACTCTGCAGCGGCAGGAGCCTGGGTGATTCCCAGTCCCTCAAAACCACCCGCGAGCCAGGTTCGGTTCCAACCGGGAACAGGACCGATCAACGGTTTGCCATCCACAGTGGCAGCGCGTGCTCCGGTCCATGCACGCAGGATGGGCAGACGACGTACTCCGGGAACAAATCTTTCACAACGATCGATCACCTTTTTCAGGACCCCAGGATCAACGGCACCAGCCCTGCCCGGCCTGCGGGAAGAGCCCAGACACAACTGGTCCGTCGGTCTGGGAAGGATGGCGCAAGCGATCGCCTCCTCGACCACCCCATGCGCCCCTTTTTGGTATCCGGCTTCCACCACATGATGACGCAATATTCCGGTACCTCTGGCAGTGATCGCCAGATGCCCTTCACGAGGCAGAATTTTCAGCTTTTGTTTCCATGAGAAATCCTCCTCGCGATCGAGATTTTCCAATAGGGAAACTCCACTGGCGATGACGACGGCATCCGCCTTCATTTCCGTGCCGTCTTCCAGAGTCACCCCCCCATCTCCGACACGAGTCACGCGAGTATCGAACCGTGTTTCCACTTCCGTTGTCTGTGACAGAAGCCGGGCAGTCACCTTTGGAGCGTAGACCACCCCGTCATGGGGAATTCGCAATCCTCCGGCAAGGTCCCTGTTGAGAGCCGGCTCCAGATCGAAAAGCTCTGCTGCTTGAAGCGTATGGCTGTCAACTCCTGCGGAGTGAAGCCGATCCCGGGCACCTCCAAGGCCATGCAATTGTTCTTCATCTTCTGCGAGCCAAAGGGTTCCTGTGTTCCAGTACCCCCGGTCTCCCACATTCTCGTCCAACAGTTGCCGCCACATTTCACGGCCACGCAAACACAACTTCAGTATTTCCGGGTCACCGTCGTTCACGACGATATGACCCATACCCGCAGCAGTCGCTCCCTGAACACCGGGCCCCGGACCTGCTTCTATCAGGGTGATTCGACTACCTCGCTGGGAAAGTTGATGGGCACAGGAAACTCCGACGATGCCGGCTCCAATGATGATCACATGGTGTCGATCCATCAGTGGACCTCCATTGCCCGTTGATAAACAGCTTCCGTCTCTCTTGCACAATGCTCCCAGGTAAAGCGACGAGCATGATCACGTCCCGCCCTGATGTCTTCTTTGGAAGAGTTCAAAGCAGACTTCAGGGCAGCCGCGATGGAATTCACATCCGCAGGATCACACAGGTGCCCATGTCCGCCCGCTACTTCAGGTGTTGCCCCCGATCGGGAAATGACCACCGGTGTCCCACATGCCATCGATTCGAGAACCGGTAATCCAAAACCTTCATAGTGGGTGCAAAACAGAAGTGCCCTCGATTGTCGATAGATGGCCGCGAGAATCTCCTGTTTCTGCCAACCGATTCTCAGGATTCGATCTCCTGCCTGTCGAATTCTGGATTCCAGTTCCCCGGAGCCAAAAGTGGATTCACCAACGAGAAGCAAGGGGTGGTCTTGATCGAGGTCCGCCGCCAGATACCCCTCGACGATCCCCTTCAAATTCTTGCGGGCTGAGACATCGCCCACATAGAGAACGCCCCCTTGCGGAATTCCCAGTGACTCGAGAATCTCTGCATCATTCCCCCTGGTTTCTTCAAGAAAATGCGAGTCGATTCCGTGATGAACCACTTCCACTTTCTGAGGATCGCAATCCACGTGATTCATGAAATCGGTTCGGGTTTTTTCACTGACACAAATGATGCGATCACATTCTCTGGCGATCTGCCGATAGCGGTCGATTTTCTTTCGAGTGAACTCTTCGGTGGCATACTTCCCCCCATTTTGAAACTCAGGGAGAATATGAAACACATCATGAAGGGTTGCGACTCTCGGAGTCCCCTTCTTCAACAGTGGCCAGCGCGGCACTCTGGCATCGGTGACATGGAGCACATCCACACCTTGCACCAGTGGCCAGATCGGCTCCTGAATCCAGAATCTCTTTGAATCTGAAATCTGAAGACGGTGATTGCGATGGTGAAAGTGGGAATAACGGGTGCCGATCTTCAGACGAATCGCACGTTGGGAGAGTGCCGCTGTCAGACCTTCAGTGTAGCGCCCGATTCCGGTTGGTTTCGGGGTGCATGCTGCCGTGGCATCGATGGCGATACTCAACACGAAGATTCCCCTTTCCCAGAACACCTTTTTCCAAACTGCCCGTCCAGAACTTCACGGGCGCTGCGTCCATCCTCTAGGAGGGGAAACCGTGGCGAAAGGGGTCGCCGTCTTCAAAAATCAATTCACCCTGTGAGCACAACCACGCACGCCCGCGAATCGTTGGTACGACACCTTCATTCCCGGATCGCCATGTCGCTTCAAATCGACCACCCGGAAGACTTTCCTGAAGCCAGATTTCGCCCTCTGCCAACAACCCTCGATCCGCCAGGCATGCGACGGTCGCACTGGTTCCGGTCCCGCAGGGAGAACGATCCCATTCCATGCCTGGACAAAGAACGAAGCAACGAACCCCTTTTTGCCCCTCTTCAGAATCCCCGTCCCTGAGAGATTCATGAACCTCTATGTGATCGACAGCCTCGCCGTCCCTGCCGGTGATGCCCGACTTCTCCAAAGCGTTGCGAATCGAAATCGTGAAATCGATCAATTGGGACAAGTTTGTACTTTTCAGGGCGATGTCACAGTTATCGGAGATGAAAAACCAATTTCCTCCCCAGGCAATATCGCCGGTCACCTTCTGTCCTCCGGCCAACTCAACAGTGACATCCTTGCGATAACAGTAACTCTCCACATTGATCACAGAGACTGAGCCGTCTTCCTCCAATGAAGCCTCGACGACGCCCGCTGGGGTTTCGAGGGTGACTTTTTCATCGGTGATTCTGCCCAACTCATACAGCGCACGCACGACTCCGATGGTGCCGTGACCACACATGCCGAGGGGACCCACGTTGTTGAAAAAGATGACCCCGTGATCGCAGTCTGGGTTCTCTGACTCCAACAGGAGTGCACCCACCATCGCCTCGTGCCCCCTTGGCTCACGAACGATGCCAGAACAGAGTTGAGAGTATTGATCCTGAAGACGTTGGCAACGATCACGGATGGAGCCTGATCCCAGATCGGGAAATCCGGAGGTGATAACCCGGGTGGGCTCTCCCTCGGTGTGCAGGTCGGTATAGCGAATCAAGTCACCTCCTGCTGCAAAAGGTCAACAAGTCAGAGAACCGATCCCGATTCCGGTCAGGAATCGGGATCGGTTCCGGGTGATCAGGAAGCCTGACCACGCTTCGCCTGAAGGTTTTCATCCAGCTTGGCGAGGAATTCTTCCGTAGTCATGAAGGGGGTATCTCCGCCGACAAGAAGTGCCAAGTCCTTGGTCATGTGACCCGCTTCAACGGTTTCGATGCAGACCGCTTCCAGATCCTCGGCAAACTTCTTCAGGGCATCATTGCCATCCATGCGAGCCCTGTGGGCAAAGCCGCGGGTCCAGGCGAAGATGCTGGCGATGGGGTTGGTCGAGGTCGGATTCCCCTTCTGGTGCTCGCGGTAGTGGCGAGTCACCGTTCCATGGGCAGCCTCTGCCTCGACGGTATTACCGTCAGGTGTCATCAGTACGCTGGTCATCAGCCCCAGAGAACCGAATCCCTGAGCCACGGTATCGGACTGGACATCGCCGTCGTAGTTTTTGCATGCCCAGACAAATCCTCCGGACCACTTCATGGCGCAAGCGACCATATCGTCAATCAGGCGGTGTTCGTATTCGATCCCGGCATCTTCGAAGGCGGCTTTGAACTCACTGTCGAAGACTTCCTGGAACAGATCCTTGAAGCGACCGTCGTAGGCTTTGAGGATGGTGTTCTTGGTCGAGAGGTAAACGGGCCACTTGCGCTGCAGACCGTAGTTCATACAAGCACGGGCGAAACCACGGATCGATTCATCCAGGTTGTACATGCCCATGGCAATGCCGGGAGCCTCGAACTGCATGACATCGAAGTTCATCGGATCGCCCCCATCTTCGGGGGTAAAGGTCATCGACAATTTGCCCGCACCGGGAACCAGGAAATCGGTCGCGCGATATTGATCTCCATGGGCGTGGCGGCCAATGACGATGGACTGGGTCCAGCCGGGAACGAGACGCGGCACGTTTTCACAAATGATCGGCTCACGGAAAACGGTCCCCCCGAGAATGTTGCGGATGGTGCCATTCGGTGAACGCCACATCTTCTTGAGGCCGAACTCCTCGACCCGATCCTCATCGGGAGTGATGGTCGCGCATTTGACTCCCACACCATACTTCTTGATCGCCTCGGCGGCATCGATGGTGATCTGGTCGTCAGTCTCGTCACGCTTTTCGACACCAAGGTCGAAGTACTTCAGCTCGACGTCGACGTAAGGGAGGATCAGACGATCCTTGATAAATTGCCAAATGATGCGGGTCATTTCATCGCCGTCGAGTTCGACGACGGGGTTGTCGACTTTGATCTTCTCCACGCTGGACTCCTTGAGTTTCAGGACCTTGGGGGTCGGGAAATGTCTGTTTGTGTTTCACACTTGCAAAGGGCGATTCTAGGACTTGTACACCACTGTGGAAAGCAGACCTGCTGAAGGGGTGGCTATCTCTGACAACCCCTGCAGAAGAAGATAGAACGCTGGGAAACCACATCCCGGACGATTTCCCGGCCACAGCGGGAGCATTCCACGCCCTCTTGTCCATACACCTCGAAGGTGTGCTGAAAATATCCGGGCTCTCCCTCTGGATTGACGAAATCCCTCAGCGTGGTGCCCCCCTTCTCAACCGCCACCTGCAAGACGTGCTGGAGATCCGCGGCCAGACTTTGATATCGCTCACGGGAGACACGCCCGCAGGCACGATCAGGACGGATACCGGATCTCCATGCGGCCTCATTGGCGTAGATATTGCCAATTCCGGCGATGATTCGCCCATCGAGCAGATAATCGCGGAGGCGCTTCTTTTTCCCCCTGGAGGATTGCCAGAGGTGCTCCGCCAGATCGGTCGTGGTGATGCCATCGATCGGTTCCGGGCCCAGATCGCCGATCAGCGAATGCGGCTCTCCATCCACCTCCGCCCAGGTCACGATGCCAAATCTGCGCGGATCGTGATAACGAAGCTGACGATCGCCTTGAAGATGCCAGATGATGTGATCGTGCTTGCGGTATTCATGGGTCGGGTCTGTGAGGCGCAGACTGCCGGACATTCCCAAATGCACCAGAATCGTCCCTGCCGTCGAATCGAGGAGAAGGAATTTGGCCCGACGGCGCGTCTCCTGCCAATGAGCCCCCTCGAGCCGGATCGCAAGGTCCTCGGGAATCGGCAGCCGCAGTTTCGGACGCCTGACCTCCACCGATTCAATCTGCAATCCCCGAATCAGGTCAGCGATGCCCCTGCGGGTCGTTTCAACTTCAGGCAATTCGGGCATTCGAGACCTCCAGTACCCCATCTGTGGAATTCTTCCAGAGTTTCCGGAAATCCCCGTATAAGGCCAATAATGGTCGAATTCACGCCGAATTGGCCAAATTGATCCTGCAGGTGACAAAAAAGATCCCTTGCAACGACCCCCATGGAGACGTTACCCGTAATTAAATGTCGCCTTGGCGTCTTCGTAGAACCTGAAGGGATGGCCGGTAAAAATGGCAAAACGCCTCGTGATCGTCGAATCACCCACCAAAGCCAAAACCATCGAAAAGTATCTCGGCGGAGATTTCGTCGTCGAGGCAAGCGTTGGCCACATCCGTGATCTCCCTTCCAAGGCGAGTCAGGTTCCTGAAGAGTACAAAAAGAAGCAGGTGGTCACCGGAGTAACCAACGAGTTTGAGGCGATCTACGTTCTCGATGAAGACAAAAAATCGACCGTCACGGCCATCCGCAAACGGATGCGGGAAGCGGAAGAACTGTTCCTCGCCACTGACGCGGACCGTGAGGGTGAGGCCATCTCCTGGCATTTGCTTCAGGTACTGAAACCCAAAAAAGGTCTTCCTGTCAAAAGACTGCGTCTCGGACAGATCACCAAGAGCGCTCTTGAAAAAGCCATCGAGGAACCGGAAGAGCTCGATACCCAGCTGGTCGACGCTCAGGAAGCACGCCGCATGGTGGACCGGCTCTATGGATACCCAGTCTCCAATCTGCTTTGGCGAAAGGTTGCCCAGGGGCTTTCCGCCGGTCGTGTGCAGACCGTCGCGATCCGTCTGCTGGTCGAACGGGAAAAGGAACGCCTCGCCTTTGTTCCCGCCGTCTATTGGGATATGGACGCCACTTTTGGTACCGAGTCCAAAGAGACCTTCGACGCCAAACTGTTGACGCTCGGCGGCAAAAGCATCGCCCAGAGCAAGGACTTCGGCGACGACGGCAAACTGAAGCAGGAGTCTTCAGACTGCATCGTCCTCGACGAGAGCCGAACCACGGCTCTGAAAAACCGTTTCGAAAACGGCACCTTCAAGATTTCCTCTTTGGAAGAAAAATCCTACTCACGCAAGCCACCCGTGCCCTTCATCACCAGTGGTATGCAGCAGGAAGCATCCAACCGTCTGGGATTCTCACCTTCGAGAACAATGCGGGCGGCCAATGCACTCTTCCAAAAAGGCTTCATCACCTACGTGCGTACTGACAACTACGTCCTCGCACCGGAAGCAATGCAGGCGATCGGGTCCCTGATCACCAAAAAGTACGGAGCGGACGAACACGCTCCAAAAAACTTCGAACACCTCTCCAAGGATGCCGGCGGTGAACATGAACCGATCCGTCCCTCCGATTTTGACGACCCCGCAGAAGTCTCCACCAAAGTGGGAGACGATGAGGCTCGTCTCTACGACCTGATCTGGAAGCGTACCGTTGCCAGCCAGATGAAGCCGGCTACGGGCCGGACCGTCATCGTCGAAGTGGAAGAGCAACATGAAGAAGCCGCCCGCTACCAGGCGCGCGGAACCGTCATCGACCACAAGGGTTTCATGCTGGCAGACCCGGCTGGAACCAAGGAAATCCTGCTCCCTGCGGTCGAAGTCGGAAACACGGTTGCCCTCGCAGAACTGGATCCTGAGGAACATCGTACCCAGGCCATCGGTCGCTACACCGAAGCGGGACTGATCAAGGAGATGGAAAAGCGCGGCATCGGCCGACCCAGTACCTACGCTTCCATCATCGATCGAATCCAGTCTGCCCAGTACTCCTTCCGCAGGAACAAGGCACTGGTTCCGACCTGGACCGCCTTTGCGGTCGTCCGACTGATGGAAGAGCACTTCTCTCAGATCATTGACTACGACTTCACACGCCGCATGGAAGACGATCTGGACGGCATCGCTCAGGGCAAACTCAACACGCAGGAATACCTGAAGAAGTTCTGGGCAGGAAATGGCGAAGCGGGCCTTGAGGGATTGCTCGAATCGGGCATGGAAGTGATCGACCCTGCTGCCATCTGTCGTTTCCCGATGCCTTTCGCAGGCGGGGATCCGATCCGTTTTCAGGATGAAGACGTGGTCTTGCGAGTCGGTCGCTACGGCCCCTACCTCGAAGCAGGTGAGGTCCGTGGAAACATCCCCGAAGAACTCCCCCCCGACGAGCTCGACGCCTCAAAGATTGACGAGATCATGCAGGCGGGCGCCCGCAAGGATGAACCTTTGGGTCACTGCAGTGCCACCGGCAAGCCGATCTTCCTCAAGAGCGGACGCTTCGGCCCCTACGTTCAACGGGGTGATACAGACAGTGAAGAGAAACCGGAGTTCGCTTCCCTGTTGCCCAACATGGAACCCGAGTCGATCACCGCAGAGATCGCGATTCAGTTACTGATCCTCAAGGAGGGGCGCCCTGTCGGCACCAGCCCTGAAGGAGATGAGATCAGGGTCTTCAATGGGCGTTATGGTCTCTACCTGAAAGCCGGCAAGGAAACCCGTAGCCTCGAAGAGGGAGACGATCCCTTCACCGTCAACGAAGAGCGTTGCCGCTTCCTTCTTTCCCAGCCGAAGCGCCGTGGCCGAGCCGCTGCAAAACCGCCGATTCAGACCTTCGAAAATGTCGCCGAGCTGGAGGGAGCCACCATCCAGATCAAGGACGGTCGCTTCGGTCCCTACGCTACCGATGGTGAAACCAATGCCACCCTGGCCAGCGGCATGGATCCGACAAAAGTGACTTCTTCCGAAGCCGCCCAGCGCATCCTGGAGAAGCGCGAGCGCGACGCCAAAAAAGGCAAAAAGAAGAAGAAGAAAACCGCGAAGAAAAAGGCGAAAAAGAAGGTCACCAAAAAGAAGACGACCAAAAAGAAAACAACCAAGAAGAAAACAACCAAGAAGAAGGCTTCGGATTAGTCCACCATCTTCTCTGCTTCATAAATCCATTTGGAACAACATCTTCAGTTATTGCGAAAAACGCCTGAGCCTGCTGCGTATTCGTTCAGATCATTCAATATAGTGAATGACCCACCGGATTGAAAAAGGTGGACGAACCGGTATAATATTATTAATCGTTAAGGTTCGACCAATTTGAACCGGGCTCTGATTCGTCGACATCACGGAAATCATTGAAGGCAGCTTCCCAATTGAAGCCAGCCTGCTGCGGATGTTATGCGCGAAGTACAGTTGAGAGAGATTGCAGGTATTCCCATGCAATTTATAGGAAAAGATACATTTTCTGCAACGGTGTCAAACCCTTTGTCTCTGCCTACCTCCCTTGTGATTCCACTGGTCACTTTCATTCTGATCCACGGAGTTTTGATTTCATCCATCTCCCAGGCTCAATCTCCCATTCTTCCTTTTGTGGAAGAGGCCGCAATTCGTGGACTGGATCTCTTCACCAATTCTGGAGGAAGTACCGGTGCAGGGATTGCTTTGGTGGATATCGATCTCGATGGGGACCCCGACCTGATCTCCACCAATGGGGGATCCAATCTGAGCATCTTTGAAAATGACGGATCTGGTTTCTTTATAGATCGCTCCCCCAACTCGAGCCCACTCGGTCTTCAAACGATGAGCTGCCTCGCTCTGGGAGACGTCGACGGTGATAAAGACCTCGATATTTTTGTGGGGTGCTATTTCGCGCATGACCGTCTGCTTCTGAATCAGGGTAATTGGCAGTTCACTTCTACTGATTGGACCCCAGCCAACTCTGAACTGGATTACACCCGAACCAACGGAGCGTCTTTATGTGATCTCAATGGGGATGACTGGTTGGATCTCATCGTTGCCTGCGGCTCGGGTACTCCGATTCAAAATGCCAATCGTTTGTTTCTGAATGATGGCACCGGATTTTTTATCCCCGTCGATGTTCCGGTTCTTCAACTCTCAGAGCCAACCTTTCAAATAATGCCCTTCGATTATGATCTTGATGGGGATCTCGATCTCTATGTCTCCAATGATCGTGGACTGAACTTGGGGTTCTTCAATCGCTTTCTGATCAATGACAATGGAACAATCGGGAATCCATTAACCATCTATCCCTCCGTCGCCGTTGATTCCATGGGGGTTTGTGTTGCGGATCTCAATCTCGATGCAATGCCCGATATCTATGTGACCAGTACCGCTGATCCTCACCCTCTGTTGATCAACACCGGATACTTTCAATATGAAGACCTCTCCAGGGATTATGGTGTCAATCTGGGTATCGTCAGTTGGGGTTGCCTGTTCTTTGATCACGGTCTCGACGGGGATCTGGATCTTCTGGTGGCCGATACCAATGCCCCGGACCGCCTCTACGAAAACGGAAACGCAACCATTTGGGAGAACATTGCTCCCCAAACTGGTCTCGACTACCCCGGCTTCAGTGCCTGTTGGGTCAAAGGGGATATCGATGGAGACGGGGATATCGACCTCGTAAACCAAAGTTTGTGGGAAAATCTGAAAGTATTCATCCAACAGGGAACTCCCACGAAAAACTACTTCAGATTAAGGCCGCTGTATCAACCCCCCAATTACCACGGCATTGGAAGCCGGATTATGGTTTACGCAGAGAATATGGAGTTGATTTTTTCGGATCAAAAAACCACCGGAAGAAATTACAAATCCGAATCAGAATGGATCTTCCACCATGGGGTTCCCGAAGGAAAAACCATGACAGCGGTAGAAGTTTTCTATCCCGATAATTCCCTTCGTCGATTCATTGATGTTCCCATGAACGCCACCTGGTCCTTACCACATCCCTTTCTTCTGGGGGATCCGGATGCGGACAGGATTCTCACTCCTGCAGATTTTTCAGCGATGTGTTCCATGCGCACGACTGCACAAAATCCCTTCGAAAGCGGATTTGAATTTTTCGACTTTGACGGAAATTTCATTATCGACGAACTCGATATGATTGATTTTGTCAAAAAAGCAGAGTGGGAAGATCAAGACTGCAATGGAAATGGCATCAGCGATTTTATGGATATCTTCTCAGGCTTCTCTGTTGACTTCAATGGCGACAGGATCCCCGACGATTGTCTCCCTGCATTTATCCGGGGTGACCTGAACCTCGACTTCTCCGTTGATGTCGGAGACAGTTCCCTGTTGCTGTCCTTTTTGTTCCAGAACAACCCTTTGCCTTGCCTCTCAGCAGCAGACCTCACCAGAGATAATGTTATCGATCTGGGAGACTTCGCATGCTTGGCCGAATTTCTCTTTTCAGGCGGCCCACCTCCAAGCTCTCCATATCCTGATTGCGGGAATCCACTCACAGCCCTTTCCTGTGAGGATCGATCCTGTCCCTGATTTCTCTCCTGCACGTGACGCGATCTCTTTCCTTTCTTTCCGGCAACCCGAAGTGATTTCTCCATTTTCCCCGACGGTGGTTTAAGATCGATTCACTGGACGAAAGGGAAAACGATGGAGACTTCACTGAATGGCAAATCGGCATTGGTCTGCGGAAGCAGTCAGGGGATCGGCCTTGCGAGTGCCGTCGAGCTGGCCAGCCTCGGAGCAAGAGTGACACTTTGCGCTCGCAACGAAGCTGATCTGAAGATGGCAGTGACTCATTTGCCAGGAACAGGTCATGACATTCTTGTTGCTGACTTTGATGATCCTGAACAGCTCAAACAGAAGGTGAAAGAAACTCTCTCTGCGGGCAAAACCTTTGAAATCCTCATCAATAATTCCGGTGGGCCTCCGGGTGGACCACTATTTGACGCAGATTCAACAGAGTTTTCGTCCGCCATGACCCGTCACTTGGTCTGTAATCATGTTCTTGTTCAGGAACTTGTCCCCGGAATGAAAACGAGTGCATACGGACGGATCGTCAACATCATTTCCACATCGGTGAGAGAACCGATCCAAGGCCTGGGTGTCTCCAACACAACTCGTGGTGCAGTGGCTTCATGGGCAAAAACACTCTCCAAAGAATTGGGCCCTCACGGCATCACCATCAACAGCGTGCTTCCAGGTTTCACAGATACCGCCCGCCTCAGCCAGTTGATGGAAAAGAGAGCCAGTGCAGGTAACATTTCTACCGACGATGTAAAATCCGGCTGGCTGGCCACCATTCCTCTGGGAAGACTGGCGGAAGCCTCTGAGGTTGGTGCTGCAGTAGCGTTTTTGTGCTCTCCAGCGGCCAGTTACATCAGTGGAGTCTGCCTTCCGGTGGACGGTGGCAGACTAAACGTCATCTGAGGATGAACCGATTCCGAAGGGCTGACCGATGAAACTCGACCACCTCTCTGAAGTCCTGAATTTCATCGGCGGTGAGAGAATTCCCGCCATCTCAGGCAAAACCCTGAACAATCCCGAGCCCGCAACCGGCAAGCTTTTGGGAACCCTTCCCGCCAGCAATGCCGACGATGTTTCGCGGGCGGTCGAAGCCGCCAATGATGCGAAGGCCTCTTGGGCTGAATTGTCACCAGAGGTACGGGGATTCCACCTTGAAAATCTGGCTCGTGGCATCGAAGAGAATCTGGAGGCTTTTGCGCGAGCGGAGAGCATCGACAACGGCAAGCCGATCGCCGTTTCAAAGTCCCTCGACATTCCCCGAGCGGCTGCGAATCTCCGGTTTTTTGCCGGTGCCGCCCGTTTTCAGCATGAAGACGCCTTCCGTACCCGTCTTCCCGGAGACGACCTGCTAAATGTAACCGTTAGTCGGCCGGTAGGGATTGCGGGTTGTATTTCACCGTGGAATCTCCCTCTCTATCTCTTCACATGGAAAATTGCTCCTGCTCTGGCAGCTGGCTGCACGGTAGTCGGCAAGCCATCAGAAGTGACTCCCGTCACCGCTGATCTTCTTGCCCGAGTGGCCATCGAAGTCGGCTTCCCTCCAGGAGTCTTGAATATTGTCCACGGAACCGGCCCTGAGACCGGATCCGCCATCGTTGAACATCCGGAGATCCCCGCTATCTCCTTCACCGGAGGAACAGCCACCGGTGCATCAATTGCCCAGCAAGCCGCCCCGAAGTTCAAGAAGACACTGCTTGAGCTCGGGGGGAAGAATCCAACCATTATCATGGATGATGCAGAGTTGGATGCTGCGGTCGAGGGCGCATTCAGGGCTGCCTACTCCAATCAGGGACAGATCTGCTTGTGTGGATCCAGAATCCTCGTGCATGAATCAAAGCTGGACGAAGTGACCTCCCGATTACAGAAGAGAATCAGCGAAATGGTTGTCGGTGATCCCCTTGAGGAATCAACGATGATGGGCTCTCTGGTTTCGAAATCACATCTGGAAAAGGTGGAAGCTTGCCTGCAAACGGCTCGGGATGAGGGCGGCGAAATCCTCGTGGGAGGAGAACGTCGATCACCCGAGGGCCGGTGCTCTTCTGGATACTTCCTGACGCCGGCACTGATCCGGGGCTTGCCTCACAGTGCCGAGACCAACCAACAGGAAATTTTTGGCCCCGTCGCAACGCTGACCCCTTTTGCCAGCGAGGAAGAAGCACTACACCTGGCCAACGATGTTCGCTATGGCCTCTCGGCAAGCCTTTGGACTTCGAATGTGGATCGTGCCCTGAGAATGTCTGAAAAAATTGAAGCGGGAACCGTCTGGGTGAACACCTGGATGAAGCGGGACCTTCGCACTGTCTTTGGCGGAGTCAAAGACAGTGGTCTGGGACGGGAAGGGGGCAGCGAATCGCTGCGCTTCTTCCAGGAACCCACCAACATCTGCCTGCGCTTCGATTCTTCCCGTTAAAGCCTTGCGACTGAACTTCCGGAAAGGTTACCCCATGAATAATTCCGTCACAGACAGTGAAAGAGCTCCCGAGCCGGTCGGCCCCTACCCCCATGCCCGCAGGGCCGGAGATTTTATCTTTTTGAGCGGTGTAGGGCCCAGATCACGCGGTACGAAGGAGATTCCGGGGGTCACCCTCTCTCCGGAGGGAAACATCGTAGACTACTGTATCGAAACCCAGTGCCGCTCCTGTTTTGAAAACGTCCAGAAAGTGGTCGAAGATTCAGGGGCTCGCTGGGATGAAGTGGTCGACGTCGCCGTTTACCTGACGGACATGAAGAAGGACTTTGCAGCCTTCAACAAAGTCTATGAGGAATACTTCGGTGAAATACGACCCTGTCGGACGACCGTGGAAGTAGGGGCTCTTCCCACTCCCATCGCCGTCGAATTGAAAGTGATCGTTCACGCGCCCAGAGGGTAGGGAGACGGTTTTTTGATCACCATCGACAAGCGTGTCCTCGCCATCGTTCTGATCCTTGTCGGCGGTCTTGCCCTCGTCGTCGGTCGTTTCTTTTTGGGGGATACTTCATCCATCTCCGAGGAGCCCGATATTGGAAACCCGAAAAATCCTCAGGTAGCGGAAAAAGAGACCGATCCGGAATTGGGATCCATTGACGACCCACAGGGAAAAAACCCTCAGATACCCACCGGGCCGAGAACCCGCTTTGCAGGCCAAGTCATCGATATCACCACGGGACTTCCTGTTGCAGAAGCCACCGTTGCCTTCAGAAATTTCAAAGGGTCGATTCCCCTTGGTCATTCCCGTACTCGATCGGGTGGATATTTTTCTGTCGAGGTACCGGAGGTGATGCAGGCAGCTGTTACCGTTCGGGCCGAAGGATTTGCTCCTTCCCGCTGGAAGTGGGAGGAAGCCGATCTGAACCAGGGCGCTGCCACATCGAATACTCCCGCAGGGGAACTGCTCCTCGCCATTGCGCCCGAAAGTGTGTTGTGGATCAGTGTCGAATCCCCTGAACTCGACTTTACCGATGACGTTCTCGTTGAGAGTCGGGTTGTCGAGCCTCGGACTCCTGTGGAAATGGGTGCGCCTGTTCCGGTTCCTCCAGTCATTCTTGAAGGGCCCACCCAGCGTCTGGGTGGCCTGATCGCAGGACGTCATATGGTCAGCATCCGCTCCGGATCCAAAGTTCTGGCTCGCAGGGAGATTGAGATCGGTGAAGGAGAAGAGCGGGATCTGGTATTCCGACTCGGCCCCTCGATTCAGGTATCTGGAAGCGTCCTGCGCAATGGTCAGCCAGTGACGGGCGGGACGGTTCAAACCTGGTGCCGTGAAACTCAGGCTTCAGCGACGATTCCTGTTTCCGAGTTCGGCCAGTTTGAAGCCCGGCTTCCAAGCCCGGGGTTATGGCGTTTCATCTGGACTTCCCCCACCGGTAACGGTGAAGGAACAACCCTTGAGCAAGAATTGTTCTCTGACAGTGAAGTGGTTCTTTCATTGAACACCGGCCGTATTGAAGGCCGGGTCATAGGGCCCGTCGGAGAATCAGTGATCGGCCTTCAGGGAAGCCTCTTTGGGCCACGCCCCTTTTCTTTCGTCACGGATGAAGAGGGAAGATTCGTCATCGATAACGTACCCTACGGAACCTACAAATGGGTCTTCTTGCAACTTCCTGATCGTGTTTTTGCACAGAATCGCAGCTTCGAGGTTACGGGTGATCAGTACGAAGAGTTCCAATTTGATGGAGCCACAGAGTTGATGATTACCGTGTTTGCTGCCCGCGACGAATACAGTGAACCCACTCTGACCAATGTTCCGGTCTATTTGCTGGCAGAGAATGGAGAGATGTCTCCATTGAAAAGAACCCAGCAACCGGAAACATTCCTTTGGCCACGTGGAGGTGGAGTCGGAGTTGTTTACCAGCGTGGGTGGACCCCCTACTTTTTCTCCACCGGCCCCTCAGATTTTCCTTTGCCGATCAAAGCCACTCTTCAACCTGCGGGTGAAGTAACAGTGACTCTTGTCGGTCTCGATGGAGAAGTACTGGCTAATCATCCCTTCAAGATCCTGCCCCTCTCGGCTCCGGAGATTCCGGAGGCATGGGCCCTGCGAACGACAGGCCCCAGAGGATCGAGTCGAGTTACCCTTTCTCCGGGTCAGTATGAAATACTGGCAGATCTGGACAGTGGCCCCGCCTCAGCCGTCATTTTTATTGAGCCAAAGGAAGCAACGCGATTGCGCTTGCCCTAAATCTGCAGCTGCTTGCGGATTAGATCGACCGTCTCATCTTCGAATCCGGTCAACTCAAGAAATCCCGTACGGATGATCTCGTTCTCTTCAGGGGATCCCTCCTCGATTGAATCGAAGTGCTGCTGAGCGGCTTTCCATTCCTCGCTGGAATACTGAAACACCTCGATCAAGTTACCGATCTTCATTCTCGACCCAACCAACTTGAGGCCACACAGAGTAACGAGTGCATCGGTGTGCTGACGAGTGACCCAAACCAGGAACACCAATAGAGCCGGTTTGCGAAATGCACTGAAATCTGGATTGTCAGGGTTCATTCAGTCGGAATCTCCGAGAGAACGCAGAACCGCTCGAACCGGTGAGGCATCAAATCCGCTGAGACGAAGAGGAAGAGCGATCAGTTCATAAAACCCGGGTGTAGCTTCCGTCAAAACCAATCCTTCGAGAATCCAGATCGATCCGCGCCGACAGGCTGCATGGGATTGAAGATCCTTGGAGTCGGCCAAATCGACACTCGGCGTATCCACACCCAGCAATCGCACCCCCTTGGCAGAAAGTTCGTCGATCAGAGCTGGGGATACCCCACAAAAGTCGCCTGCCCAGTGATCCGGGTCAGGGTGACTGCCGGTTTTAAGCAGAATCCTTGAAGATTCAGGGTTTGATTGAAGATCGTCGATACCGATCTCTGTACCGGGTTGGCAACTCGTTTCAATCACCTGGCATTTCCCGATGCAAAGTGACAAGTCCGCCTGCTCGATGGTCACTCCGTCCGGATCATAATGACTGGGAGCGTCCAAATGACTCCCCAAATGAACCGTCGACCTCAATGTGGACAATGTCAGATGGTTCCCCTCATGAAGGTCCATGAGGACCTCTCTTTGCAAAGGGGTATCACCGGGAAAGACCGCGGTGCCAGAGCTCAGAAGAGGTGAAATATCGATCAGTTTCAAAGATCGCCTACATCTCGGAGCGAATCGCCCACAGATCGGGGAACAGAGGGGTGAAAAGAGTACGCTTGAGGAATTCGACTCCGTCGCTTCCACCGGTACCGATTTTGGCTCCAATGGTTCTTTCTGCGAGTTTGACGTGACGATAACGCCATTCCTGAATGCCTTCGTCGATGTCGGTCAGCAACTCAAGCATGACTGAGACGTCAGGTCGCTCCCGATACATCTTCAACAATTCATTCTGGACGCCTTCGTTGGGGGCCGTAGCTTCGCGAACATCCCGATCGAGCACCTCCGTGGGTATGTCACAACCCATCCGTGAGAGGAACCCGTTCAACACCGCCATCAGACTCGGCTTTTCCATCGCCTCGACAAGCTGATCCCGCAAGGGCACTCCTTCAGCGGTCATGTCGAGAATCCGCTGCCTCTTGTGGCCAAGGCGGAATTCCATGATACGAAACTGAACAGACTGGAATCCGCTGGCGGTGTCGAGACGATCTCTGAAAGAAACAAAACTCAACGGAGTCATCGTCTCCAGGATATCAACTTGCTGAACCAAAGTTTTGAGGATCATGCGCATCCTCTTGAGGGTTGCGATACAACCCCAAAGATCATCCGAGTTCAGGCAAGTCTCGGCTCTGTCCATCTCGTGGAGGAACTGCTTGAACCAAAGTTCGTAAGTTTGGTGAATGATGATAAAGAGGGTTTCATCATGCTCTGGTGGACTGGATTGTGGAGTTTGAAGCTCAAGGATTTCCGGAATACCCAGATAATCGTGATAGGTCAGTGTCACTTCAAACTCCAGACTATCGCAACAGCGATGATCATTAACATCAGCGGAAAGACGACTCGGATCGCTTGATCCTGTGATCGGGCGATTCTAATCGCCTCTGCATAGGGCGTGTTCGAAAAGCTGACCATCGAGTAAAGGGAACGGTACCACCCGGGGAACAGCTTCTGAAGCAGGTTGGAGAACTTCTTGTAGAGCAGGAAAGTCGGCCGAGCGACATGGTCCTGCATTTCGTGAAAATTGGCCAGAGCCAGATCTGCAATGGCATTGCCATTTTCGACACGCAATTCCTGATAGGACTGAAGAGCTTCCTCAAGGTCATCAGGGTGAGATTCCATCTCTTCGCAGAGGATTCTCACATCCTCAAAACCTGCATTCATTCCCTGACCATAGAAGGGAACAATTGCATGGGCAGAATCCCCGACCAAGACCGTTTTCCCAACAACCCATGGGCGACAACGAATCGTCACCAGTGAAGAAGGATTGGCATCCAGATACTGTTTCTCCAGGTCTGGTATCAAATCGGGAACATCTGGAAACCACTCGGCGAAATATCTTTTCACCTGATCCGCATCCTTGAGATTGGAGAAAGCTCCATCACCCTTGTTTGGCCAAAAGAGCGTTCCAGTGAAGGAACCGTCATCATTGGGAAGCGCGATCATCATGAAGTGACCCCGAGGCCAGATGTGCAGTGCATTTTTCTCAATTGAGAACTCTCCTCCTTTTGCTGCGGGAAGGTAGAGTTCCATGTATCCATGCGTCAGATATTCCTGTGAAAAATCAAACAGGTCTCCAACCATCAGGTTTTGCCGGACCGCAGAGTATGCGCCGTCTGCTCCGATCAGCAGATCTCCACTGACCTCGACCGTTTCACCATTCTCATCATTCTTGAAGGTCGCAATTCCCGCGCGCGCGTCCACTTCTTCACAGCGGTGTTGAAAATGAAGGTCTACATTTTCTTCTGCGGCGGCCTGTTCGATAAGAAAACGGTTCAGCCCTCCTCTGGAGATACTGTAAATATTTTCATCCGGGTCCGAGGAATACGCCTGAAAAGTGGTCGAGCGGTCCTTGCTGTGCATGAGCCTGCCACGCATGGGCACCGCCATCTCCAGCACCTTTTCTTTTAACCCCACCCTGTCGAGAGCCGTCAGACCACGGGTTGAGATCGCCAGATTGATGCTCCGCCCATGGACAATTTCCGCATTGCGAATATCCCCGCGTCTTTCGTAGAGAGATACCCGATGTCCATCACGGGCCAACATCAACGCTGCCAACGCTCCAGTGAGTCCGCCTCCTGCGATGATGATCGATTTCTGGGACATTTCAGACACCCGCCCCCACCCGTTCGCCCAGAATTTGTGCGAATCGGGCAATCTCTTCGTAGGTGTTGTAGAGAGGAGTGGGTGCGATTCGGATCACATCCGGGGGTCTGAAATCTGTCACGATCCCTGCCTTTTGAAGTGATTCCCTCAGCCCGGGAGCATCCCTGTGAACACGAATCGAGATCTGTGCACCCCGGGAGCGCGGATCAGAAGGGGTAATGATCGAATAGTGCTCTCCACCCAGGTCACCAATACACTCTTCAAGGAAGCCGGTCATTCTGGTCGAACGATCCCGCAACTCATCCATGCCGACTTCATCAAAGATCGCCAGAGAAGCATGCAAAGGGGTCATCGAAAAGATGGGCGGGTTGGAAACCTGCCACCCTTCTGCCCCCGGATGAGGAACAAAATCGGTTTTCTCATCCATTTGAAAACGGGTCGCAGGATCATTGCCCCACCAACCCGCAAGGCGAACCAGATCCGTATCTTGGGCATGCTTTTCGTGCACGAAAGCCCCTGCAATCGCACCCGGGCCACAGTTGACGTATTTGTAACTGCACCATGCCGCGAAATCGACTCCATCATCATGCAACTGCAGATGCAAATTTCCTGCGGCATGAGCCAGGTCTACACCAAATGGAATGTCATGTTTCTGACACACTTTTGCGATGGCCGCCAAATCGTATGCCTGTCCGGTAAAGAAATTGACTCCTGCCAACATCACCAGACCCAACTCATCCGCATTTTCCTCAATCCCCCGTATGATCTCGGAGTCCTCGAGGCAATTTTCACCATCTCGGGGATGCAACACCAGCATGTCCCGTTCAATATCTCCACCATGCCACCGAATCTGCGACTGCAGAGCGTAGATGTCTGACGGAAAAGTCGGAGCGTCTGAAAGAATGCGGGTTCGCTTTCCTTGCGGCCTGTAGAAGGACGCCATCAGAAAATGAAGATTGGCAGTCAGGGTGTTCATAAACACCACTTCACCCGGTTTCGCCCCAACCAGTCGGGCTCCTGTTTCCCGGAATGACTCGTGGTATGGGTACCATGGGCGACGCGCATGGTGATGCCCATCCACCGCCAAATCACGCCAGTCTTCCAATTCGGCCTGCAGATCCCCCTCTACAGCTTTTGGCATCAACCCCAGTGAGTTGCCGCAGAAGTAGACGATCTCTTCCCCATCACTCCCGGTCGGGATGTGAAACAGGTGCCGACGACTGGAAACCGGTTCGGCGGCCTCCAGGCTTTGTGCCTTTTCAAGAAAGTTCATCGTCCTCCACCCCCCGACGCACCAGAAAAGGAATTCTCCTGAAGTCCGAGAAATTCGAGGGCAGTCCCGCCCAACATTCTGCCGCGCTCGTGCTCCGTCAGTTTTTCCATCGCCTCAATCATTGCGCCCGGATGATCTTCTCCGAGCGGAAATGGATAATCACTGCCAAGAGCCAGCTTCTCTACGCCAAACATGGCCATGACCTGATGCAACATCTCAGGATCATGGACGAGGGTGTCGAGATAAAATTTGCCAATATAGTCACTGGGAGCACTGCACCCATTGACGGCGCAGAGATCAGGCCTCGCCTTGTAACCTTTTTCGATTCTGGCGAGGGTCCCCGGAAATGAACCGCCTCCATGGGCGAAGCAAATTTTCAGATCCGGTAGACGGTCGAAGACTCCTCCAAAGATCATCGAACAGATGGCCAGGCTTGTCTCAGCCGGCATCCCCACCAACCATGGGAGGAAATATGACCCCAATCGATCAGCCCCGAGCATGTCCCACGGGTGAACGAAGATGGAAACTCCCCTGCGGGCGGCATGCTCCAAAACGGGGAACAGTTCCGGAGCGTCGAGATTCCACTTCCCACAATGGGTTCCGATCTGTAAACCGGGAAAATTCAATTCATCCACACAGCGATCCATTTCGAGGCAGGCCAACTCCGGGTCCTGAAGCGGAACCGTACCAAGACCGACAAACCTCTGTGGATGATCCTTGACCACCTCTGCAATGTGATCGTTCAGCAATTTTGAGAGGTCGTGGGCATCCGTGGCTTTTGCCCAGTAACTGAACATGATCGGAACCGTCGATAACGCCTGCACATCGACTCCCTGCTGATCACAGTCCTGAATTCTGCGTTCAGGACTCCAGCAACGATCGTCGATTTCGCGGAAGAACTTCCCATCCTTCCAGAGTCGGGCACAGCAGGGAGCATGATGCTCAATGGTGACAAACCCATCGTAGCCATATCTTTGCGCAAGATCGGGCCACTGCTGCGGAAGAATATGGGTGTGCAAATCTATCTTGAGGGACATGCAGATCTCCTGGGTTTCTTCACGCCTGCTGAATCAATGTTTCGATCCGTCAATGAAAATCAGTTTCTGATCAGCTGACTGGCTGGACCACTGCACCACACTCGGAACAGGTACGCTGATCTTCATTGTCCCAGAAGTTGCCCAGCAATGGTTTCAGTTGGCCAACGATATCGGTTAGCACAAACTGGGCATGAAGGACCTTGTGTTCGCATTCATCACAGTAGACGACGAACTGGTCCTCGACACCCTCCGGGCGTTTGCGCTCGACCACCATACCGACGGTACCCTCTCCCCTCTGGGGTGAATGGGGAATACCGGGAGGCAGAAGAAAGACGTCACCTTCACGGATCTCGATGTCCCGGACTTCACCGTTCTCCTTGATCCGGAGAACCATGTCCCCCTCCAACTGGTGGAAGAACTCTTCGGTTTCATTGATGTGGAAATCCTTACGAAGGTTGGGTCCACCCACGATCATGACGATGAAATCGGTATTCTTCCAAACGACCTGATTTCCAACAGGAGGCTTGAGCAGATGACGATGCTCGTCGATCCATTCCTTAAGAGAGAATGCTGACAACTTGGACATGATCAACGCCTTTCAGACTGGCGGTTCAGGCGGTCAACAAAGGCCCGCTTGAATACTGCACAGATATCGTTATACAGTAATCCTTTGCCCCAACTTCGGCAACTTGGCCGAGGGGCCTAATCGACGGATTTCCCGGCCGTAAATGGCAGGAAACTCGCATTGATCGATGGGAATACAGACTCATGAGCGCTGAGGGTTACCGGTTTCTACCGGGAGATTTTGAGCGATTTGCCCCGGGGGTTCAGGGAAACGCAGAATACAACGATGCGCGCCTGGAAGTCCGACGCAAACTCGATGAGATCGGCAAAGCCGGAACAGAAACCCTTTCAGATGGCGTTCGGGATTTCACTTCCCGTGCGAGCCTCCACCATCCCCACAAAATCAATTCCTTCAAGGTCGATCGTCAATGGGTCTATCTCTCCCGCAGCGATGAAGAACGCAAGACACTCGAAGCACAGCTCGGTCAAGAAATTGGTGCGGACCTGGGCAGTGATTACTTCCACGCCCTTCTTGTATTGGAGATCCACCATCAAGGTCTGATGATTGGACTCAAAGTTCATCCCAAAGCGTGGTGGGACGGTGAAAATCTGCGACGCCAAATGGGTAAACAGAGTTGCCGGGAAGCACTCGGTTCCGCCATGCGAAATCTCGATGGGTACGATCTACGAATCCATGACAACAAAACTTCCCGTCCCTGCCCTTCGGTAGACGACATCGAATGGAAGTCGGTGAGAAAACACTTCACGCCGGGTGAGCACTGGATTCACATTGAAAAGCAGATCGAGAAGGACTCCCTCTTTGTCACCTCGGGGGGATTCCGTCAGCGGGTCGTCGACGAGTGGAAGCGGCTGCTTCCCGCCTATCGACTCTTTGGCTGGCACCCTTCCAACGACCAGCTCTTCGCCTGAACTCCGATGCCTTCCCCGTTTATCCGTGGCATTTTTGCGGGATAATGTGGGCGGGAGGTCCGAATGTACCATCGCATGGTCATATGGCAGTTGGCTCTGTTGTTCTGTGTCTTCACACAGGGCCACGGCGGTGATTCCGTCTCCATTCCGCCAGATTTCGCCTCGGAAGTCCGTCCGATTCTCTCTCGTCATTGCCTTCCCTGTCACGGCCCGGACCAACAGACACGTCGAGGCAGTCTTCGCCTCGATCTCGAGAGTGAAGCCCTGGAGGTCATCACGCCCGGAAACTCGAAAGAGAGTCTCCTCGGACAGCGAATTACGACCGACGACCCGGATGACCAGATGCCGCCCCCCGACTTTCATGAGTCACTGGATGAGCGGGAGAAAGGCATCCTCCTCGCCTGGATCGACGCTGGTGCACCATGGAAAGAACACTGGAGTTTCTCTGCTCCGGCACGGGTCGCCCCTCCTCTTGAACGATTGAATCCCATCGATGCCTTCATCGATGCCGCTATCGAAGAACAGGGGCTGTCCACTTCAGCCCTGGCCGCTCCGGAGATCCTCGCTCGCAGGGCGGCCCTCGATCTGACCGGCCTGCCCCCCGATCCAAAAGAACTCGACCGATTCCTTAAAGATCATTCGAAGGATTCGCAAGGGGCCTGGAATCGCTGGATCGACCATCTGCTGTCATTACCCACCTATGGGGAACGATGGGCGAGCCCATGGCTCGATCTGGCACGCTACGCCGATACCAAGGGCTATGAACAGGATGGACATCGTCACATCTGGCCCTGGCGTGACTGGGTGATCCGGGCCCTCAACGAGGACATGCCCTTCGACCGCTTCACACTGGAACAGATCGCTGGCGACCTGCTCACCGATGCCGATACCGAGACCCGCATCGCCACAGCGTTTCACCGCAATACACTGACCAACGATGAAGGTGGAACCCAGGATGAGGAGTTCCGGGTAGCAGCGGTGGTGGATCGGGTGAACACAACGATGCAGGTGTGGATGGGCCTGACCGCCTCCTGTGCCCAATGTCACGATCACAAATACGATCCCCTGTCGCAGGTGGAGTACTACCAGCTCTACGATATTTTCAATCAGACCGAAGACGCAGATCGCAACGATGAGTTTCCGACCCTGCCCTACCTTTCCGTCCCGGATCAGCAAGAACTGGACTCCGCCAAAACTGTGCTTCAGGAATTGGAAGAGCAGTACCGTAATCAACCTCTTCCGGAGGTCGATCGCACCGCCCTGCCCCTGACTGCACTGTGGCGTGATCTGGTCTGGTCGGGGTACACCCTGCCACTGGCAACAGAGACCATCGATGACCGTGTCACTCCCTGGATATGGACGGCTCTTGAGGAGGTGGCCCCTCCAGGCATCTCCCATGTGATCCACCAGATCGCTCCCGATCAGCAGACACGTCAGGTGTATTTCGATCGCAGCCTGCACCCTGTGACAGTTGCTGAAGGAGATGTCTTTGCGATCCACGTCAGGATTCGCAAGGCTCCGAATACCCTGATGCTGCAGGTTCACGCTGCCGATGCTTCCGCTTGGGAACATCGGGCTTATTGGGGCGATGATCGAATCCCATGGGGGCAACCCGGAACGAGTTCTCGCTGGCCGATGACTCCCGAGATTGACCCACTGCAGAATCCCGAATGGCAAGTCCTGCAAATTCCCGCCTCCACAGTGGGAATGAGGCCCGGGTCGCGACTCAACGGTCTCGCCCTGACTCAGATCGGTGGCGAAATCGAATGGGGTGGAGTTCGCCTGATGCGAAAAAATCCACCGGCGGCCCATCCCGAAATTCTCTTCCCCGATTTCCTCGCAGCGGCCACTGAGTTTGATCAGGATCTCCTTCCTGCAGAGATCCGCTCGTCCATCGAATCCGCCCGTGACGAGAACGCTGAGGCCAAAACCCGCGTGCAAGAGTGGTGGAAACGGGAAATCTCGATCTTCGGCAGGCGTGCCCTCTTCCCAGCACGAAGTGCCATTGCCCACCAGCGGGAGGAGATCACCAGGATTGAGCGACGTGCCTTGCCACTGCCCATCCTCCAGCCCCTCGCCGCCGAGCGGGAACGGGCGACTCATTTACTGCAACGCGGTTCCTACCTGCAACCGGGGCAGGCGGTCTCCGCAGCGGCCCCCGCATTTTTGCCGCCGCTGGCAGATTCCAGTGAACCGGATCGCCTCCGTTTTGCCCGTTGGCTGATCGATCCGAAAAATCCGCTGACGGCCCGGGTTCAGGTGAACCGGATCTGGGAACAGGTCTTTGGCCTCGGACTGGTTCCGACGATTGAAGATCTGGGAACACAGGGAGACCTGCCCAGTCATGGCAAGCTGCTCGATTATCTGGCGGTCACCTGGCAGAAGGATGATGGCTGGAGCATGAAAAAACTGCTGCGGCGGATCCTCACCAGCGAAACCTACCGACGCAGCAGCCGTGTCGATGAAACTCAACAGTCTCTGGATCCACAAAACCGCTGGCTCGCCCGTTCTTCACGAGTGCGCCTTCCCGCAGAAACCATCCGTGATCAGGCATTGGCCATCGGTGGCCTGCTGTCACCAAAGATGCACGGACCCCCGGTTTATCCTCCACAACCGGACGGAGTCTGGCAGGTCGTCTACAACGGCTCACAATGGCCCACCAGCAGTGGTGAGGATCGGGTGCGTCGCAGCATCTACACCTATTGGCGCCGCACAGCTCCATACCCGGCGATGCTGATCTTTGATTCACCGGATCGACAGGTGTGTCATTCCCGGAGGATTCGAACCAACACTCCTCTGCAGGCGCTGGTCACTCTCAACGACCCGGTCTATCTGGAAGCAGCAGGAGGTCTCGCCCACCGCAGCCTGATTCAACATGATGACAGCAAGGAAGCCCTGCGACTCGCCTTCCGTCTTGCGACCTGCCGCTTCCCTGATGCCGAGGAGTTTGCAACGCTCCAACGATATTTGGAAGAGGAGCAAAGCCGTTTCCTGGAAAACCCGGAACAGGCCACCCTGCTCCTCGAATCGGTTCGCTGGCCACAGGCTTCACCGACGGATATCGCAGGCAAGGCAGCGCTGGTGATGGTGGCGAATGTGATTCTCAATCTCGATGAGGTTTTGGTGAGAAGATGAAGATGAATCCTCAGGACCAACATTTTTTGGAGCACCATCAGGAGATTACCCGGCGCTGGTTCCTTGGCCGTATCGGCTTGGGAATCGGCGGTATCGCCTTTTCAGGTATGGGTCAGAAATTGTTTGCTGACACGGCTGCCGAACCGTCGTGGCTGCCTGGAAATTCCCATTTCAAGCCCCGTGCTCGCCGGGTCATCGCCATTCATCTGGCCGGCTCTCCTCCACAACAGGATCTCTTCGATCCGAAGCCCCTTCTCAAGGAGCTGGACGGACAACCTTGCCCCGACCACCTGATGGCCAATGAAATCTTTCCTTTCATCAAAGGACACCCAAAGATTCTCGCCAGCCCCTACGAGTTTCAGCGTCACGCGAAAACCGGCATGCACTTTTCTGAATTGATGCCGGAGTTGAGTCAGGTTTCTGAGGAAATCTGCATGATCCACTCGATGCATACCGATCAATTCAACCACGCCCCTGCACAGATGTTCATCTACACCGGATCTCCCCGATTCGGACGCCCGTCGATGGGTTCCTGGCTGACCTGGGGCCTCGGCAGCGCCAATCAGAATCTGCCAGCCTATGTGGTCCTCGTTTCAGGGGGCAAAACTCCCAGTTCCGGAAAGAGTGTCTGGGGCTCCGGTTTCCTGCCTTCGGTGCATCAGGGTGTTCAGTGTCGGACCAGCGGCGATCCGGTTCTCTATCTGGGAAATCCACCCGGAATCGATGGGGTGACCCGTCGTGGCAGCATCGATGCGATTCAGGCTCTGGACCGTATCGCTGCCACAAAGGATGCTGACCCCGAAACGATCACCCGTATCGAGCAGTATGAACTCGCCTATCGCATGCAAACTTCTGTTCCAGAGGTAATGGACCTTGGCAAGGAAGACCCCAAGACACTGGAGATGTATGGCATCGGAAATGAACCTTCGAGCTTCGCCCGTAACTGCCTCCTCGCCCGCAGAATGGTGGAGCAGGACGTTCGCTTCGTTCAACTCTTCGACTGGGGTTGGGATACACATGGCACCAATCCCAGTGACGACATCATTCACCAACTGCCCAAGAAATGTCAGGAGACCGATCGCCCTGTCGCAGCGCTGATCAAGGATCTTCGTCAACGGGGCCTCCTCGATGACACCCTGGTGATCTGGACCGGCGAGTTTGGCCGCACGGCGATGAATGAAGAGCGGAACGGCTCGACCTATCTCGGTCGAGACCATCACCCCCATTGTTATTCGATGTGGATGGCCGGAGGGGGCGTCAAAGGGGGCTACACCCATGGCGAGACGGACGAATTCGGTTATCGCATCACCCGCGATCCCGTCGGAGTCCACGATCTGCAGGCGACGATCCTGCACCTGATGGGCTTTGATCACGAGCAGTTGACCTACCCCTATCAGGGGCGCGATTTCCGTCTCACGGATGTGCATGGAGATGTCATCAGAGATCTGCTGGCTTAAGAGACAAATCAGGACTAGGGCAAGACCCAACACTCATTGATTTGGCTGTTGAGCAAATTCACATCAGGACCCGGGAAGGGATAGGGCTGTGTGGGAGGAGATCCACCCGAGAACAGCAATGAAATGGTTTGGATCGCATCGGTCACGGTCACAAAACCATCATCCTGAAAATCACAGGCTTCCACACAACCGGTGACTTCTACGCCATTGAACAGATAGCCAAGAACCAACAGGGCATCCGCAATATCCACCGCCTGATTTCCGTTACAATCACCCCGAACAAAACAGTGACCAAAACCTGAAACTTCGTGCGCTCCAAGATCACGCCTCAATCCCTGAGGCCGCGAGACACCATCGATATCGGTATCGGGAAGTCCAGGATAATCGCCTGTGCCCTCGTCGATGGCTGCCGAACATTCACCAGGAAATCCGAAGTCATTCAGTTCAGCATCCTGCTGAAAGACGAGAGGGTCATCCGGATCGGCTCCCTGCATCAACACGTGAATCAAATCAAAGCTAGACTGTGGACCAGTGGAGACTCCCGTTTCCTGCTGGGCCCGATTGCGCCAAATGATGCAATTAACGAGTGTCGGGAAACAAAGGTTGTCAGCACGAATCCCGCCACCCAAACCGAGAGTGATATTTCGGTCGAGTGTGCAGTGAAGAATTTGGGGTGAAACGTCTTCTGAACAGCCGATTCCACCGCCTGTAACGTTTGCCTGATTACCCAGAATCAGACAGTTCTCCACGAGAGGATCGCCGAAGAAGCGCAACATCATGCCACCCCCACGCTGATCCGCACTATTACCCACGATTCTCAATCTGCGATACGTGGAGAAGTTCTCAAAACTGTAGATTCCACCGCCGTCGTTGTCCGCGCTATTGAGGCTGATCTCACTGTCGACCAGATCAACTGTGGAGAAATGGGTAATCCCCAGGCCACCACCATCACTCGCAGTATTCTGGATCACCTGGAGCCCACTGACTGAGAAGTTGGCAAACTGCTCGAAGAGGCCACCGCCTCCTTCATCAATAGCCTGATTGCCATCAATCAGGCAATTCGACATTGTTCCGATCGCCCCTGACATCATGAATCCGCCACCGGACTCACTGCTGTTTGCGGTGAAATTGCAGTCAGCAATGGTCAACTCTGCTTCATTGTCGGCGAACAAACCGCCCCCCCAGGCATAGGCAGTGTTACCAATAAAATCACACTGGGAAATTTCGCAAGAACCCCCGTCGATAGATACGCCTGCTCCCTGATTGGCGAAGTTGCTCATGAATGTGCAACCCGTGAGGATCAAGGCCGACTCTTCAGCATGTAATCCACCACCATTGGATGATGTGTTCCCCACAAAAATGCAGTTCTCAATCACCGCGGAAGATTGGAGAATGACCACGCCTCCGCCACAAATCGTCAAAGGATCTCCACAGCTGACCCCGAAGCCATTCTGGAGAGTGAACCCTTCCAATCGACTGTTCCCTGCAAGTGCATCGATCTTTGCTACCGACAGGAAAGAAGAAGCGCCCTCAAGAATCGTCAGGTCTGGCCCATCAACCCCTATCACCTCAATCGCTTTGCCGGAAAAATCGACGAACTCCTCATAGGTTCCCTGGGATACGAGAACGCGATCACCATCATTGGAAGCGGCGATCGCTTCCGCGATGGTCGCAAACTGATCGGGAACGAAGCGATCCGCTCCCCACACCGTGGTTGAGAAGAAAACAGGAATCATCAGGGAGAAAAGAATATGACGCATTTTGGACCTGCTCCCGCGTTTCATCAGGGGCATTCCGGACAACCGCCGGAAGGTTGAATACAGTTAAATTCATCGTCTCCGGGGTAGTCTTCCAGTCCGCATTCCGGATAGGGATACGGCGGTGCGATACCGATACCAAAGACAAAGTACAGTGTGAAAACCACATCGGTAATGTTGTAGAAACCATCATCGTCTGCATCAGCAGCATCCATACAACTCGGCTGCAGCCCATCCGTAAAGAGATAGTGCAGAGAGAAGATCGGATCCGCGACATCGACGATGCCATCATTGTTGCTGTCGCCACGAATAAATAATGCCGTAGCCGGGACACAGACCTGTCCAGGGTAAGTTAATTCAGGTGGAATTGACTGGTTGCCTATCACGACCCTGTTCGACAGAAACACTCCTCCGGTTCCGTTGATGTTGTCACAGAACTCCACTGTGTAGCATTCGAAACACTCCGCCTCTTCAGGCGCATAAAACTCGAAATAGCCAATCTCTTGAGGGAGAAAACTGGGAGGAACCGTCTGGCCGGCAAAAGGTGGCAGGTAATCGACAAGAATACCGATGAGAATTTCACGACCATCTCCATCCTCATCGTCATTGTCAAACTGCTGTTCGACATACTCCGCTCCCACATCTTCGAGCACCGTGTTTTCGATGGAAAAGGAACCCGGCAAGGCAATGAGTGGCGGCTCGAAACAAGCGGCAATCGTGAATCCCTGAATGTTGCTGGAAGGATCGATGAAGAAGAATGAAAATTCCTCCACACCCCCTGGCTGAATACGGGCTTGTGGATTGTAGATTTGCGGGCCATGAGCTCCGCCGAGATAGATGGTGTCATCCGCTCCTGGAAGATCTCCAGAAACCGTTATTCCTGTTATCAGGGTTAGGAATGCAATACTTCTCAGTACCGGCTTAAGGCTGGGCAGGGACATATTTCTCTTCCGCAATTAAATATCTTCCACGCACTATGCCGTGAATATCCGCAGTTAACCCACGGACCTCCGGCTAAATAATCACCCCAAGTAAACTGACATTAATGACCAACCGCAATAACCAAAATAAAATTAATATAATAACAAAGCATTATTTACAACAGAGATACACACTAGATTAACAGCGATTACAGCCGCAGGCTTTGTCAACAGGGAGCTGAATCTTCCTGTGGTCCCCCGAGAGAGTATCCAGGGCCAAAATCCTGCCTATCAGAGGTTTTCCAAAGCCTGCGATCAACTTCAAGGCCTCCAGAGATTGATATATTCCTACCAAACCGGGCAAAACTCCCAAAACTCCCACTTCTGCACAACTGCCGCAGTCCTCAGCGGAAGGAGGGCTCGGATGAAGGCACCGAAGACAAGGCCCCCCTTGAGCGGGATGGAAGACGGTCACGATTCCCTCAAATTTGTGAACCGCACCATGGATCACTGGAATCCCCATTTTCGCGGCTGCGTCATTGACAATGAACCGGGTTTCAAAGTTGTCACAGGCATCAACGATGACATCCATCCCGGTGATCAGTTCATTGACATTCTCTTTGTTCAAACGCAGGGAAACCTCTCTCACCTGAATCTCCGGATTCATCCCCCTGAGAGCGTTCGCTGCCAAAGGGGCCTTCTGCTCACCCACGTCCCGGGTATGGAATAGCACCTGCCTGGGAAGGTTGGAGAGATCAACGTGGTCGTCATCGACCAGTGTCAACTCTCCCACTCCCGCTGCCGCCAGATAGGTCGCCGCAGGGCAGCCCAGACCACCCGCTCCGATGATCAACACTTTGGAGGAGAGAAGTTTCCGCTGCCCTTCGAGACCGATTTCGGGAAGCCGCAGCTGACTGCGATACCTTTCCCCTGCCGCGACTTCAGGAGCAGAACCGTGCGATTCGACCGGATAGTTTGCCTGCAGCCATTCAACAAATCCGCCAGACATGGAAAGAGATTTCTCCCAGCCCTGAGATCGCAAAAAACGAATGGCGTGAAGCGATCTGACTCCGTGCGCACAGTAGACCACGAGAGGGAGATCAGGGTTCAGCCGACGGGACACTTCACCCGGGACAGAGTGGAGAGGTATATGAACGGCTCCCGGGAGAATTCCTTCCTCCAGCTCGTAATCCTCACGGACATCGAGAATCTGTGGAGGGTTCAGCCCACCGAGCCACTCACTGACTCTGCGGGGAGTACACTCTTCGACTGTGAACTCCGGTTCACTGTTTCCGTTCATTGGTTCTCTCCGCGCTAACTCCGGGTTGCCATGGCAACAGAGATCAGAAGCATGACATCCCTCTCACTATGATCTAGACTGAGTGTCACCGTTGCCAGAGAGGACGACAAGACCTCTCCCCTCGCCAGTTCAGGCCCGATTCAGGAAAGGCCAGCCTCCGGATGGATCAGGACCACAACCATCTCAATGAATATACACGTGGCTTCCTCCAGAAGGCTCTGGACAAGGGCGTCATCGATTCCGGACAGTTTGATTTTCTCCTCGAATCTCTGACTATGCAGCCTGATTCACTCGAATCCGGTCTTGATACCGAGGTTGCGGGCCAATTTATCCAGACCACCCTCCAACTGATCGAGGTCTGCCTCGATGACAGGGATCGCCCCCGATCGGGATTTGTGAACCCCATCATTCAGAAAGAACTGGACCACTGGTGCAATAAGGAAGGTGGCAAGAAATGGCGTCTGACCAACGTCAATGACGGAGGCCGCAGTGGCAAGGATCGACAGTTCACATTCGGGCAGGTGAAACAGAACCCTGACGACCCCGATGATCCCTCCTTTTTTGGCGGAGTCTGGACCGCAGACTGTGATGGAAATATACGTCGGGTGGCCTTCGCCATCGTTGCCAACGTCATCCCGGGGAGCGAAGAGTGGCAACCGGTCAATGGCACGCCAGAGGAGTTGGCGAATCTCGAATCACAGGTCCGGGGTAGAGGAGCCCACCCATGGAAACTTCAGGTAGAACCCGAGACTCCCCTGGGAAAGTGGATCGCCAAACTTTCAGGTACCACCAATATTGGACAACACTGCGGACACATCCCATTGGGCGTTTTGGGCGAAGCGGTTCGCAGGGCACTCGAACCCAGGGGGCTCAGCCACCTTCTGCTGGGACCCAGCCGCAGGGATCCCCCAACGGAACCCTGGCACACCGGTTCCTTTCTTCAAAGAATCGGCGATAGCTTCGATTTCTCTTGGCAAGGCCATGCTGTTGAAAATCGCAGTAACAGTCTTGTTGAAGCCCGTTGCGTGATCGGTGTTCGTGGAAAAATCCTGCAAATCATCGGATCCTAGGGAACACAAGGCGACTGACTGCCGTATAGCCATCGGAATTACATTTCAGTCGAAGTCCACATGGTCAAAACCGTAAAAAAGACCTCAAATCAGTCTTCATTAGCCCAAATGAGACAGTGTTTGCTGACCCATGTTTGTTTATGATGTGCAGACGAAATCGACATTGACCCCCCTTAGACAAAGAAGCTCTCGCCGAAGCTCTTGTCAGAAGATTTCCGCAAGGTTTTCCAAAACCTCTCTGGAGGATTCATGAGACCCCTTCTCAACTTCTATCCGCAACTTCCACTCCTGATTGCCAAGAGAGCTCCCCGATCTCAGTTCAGCTCCGCTCTCTTCGTCATCTTCACTTTCAGTCTTTTACTGTCGATGGCCCTGCCTGCCCTGGCTCAATCAGACTCTGAAAAGCCCTCGGAACCAGAGTTGCTTCCCATCGCCGGCAGTCCGATCCCCAAGGATCTTCGAGAAGCCATGATTCTCGGCAAAGCGACTGAAGGTCTCGAAATCCTCGACCGATTGGCAGAAGAAAAGCCTGAGCGTCAGGAAGATTGGCTGTTTTTCCAAGCTTCATTGCTTGAACAAACAGATCAATCGAAACCCGCCCTCGAAATGTTGCGCAAGTTGGAATCCGATTACCCCAACGGCCGCTGGTTTCACAGGGCCCGATTTCTCAAAGCGCGAATCCTCAAAGATTTGGGACGATTTGGTGAAGCACAGAGAATCATCGAACAGGAAACACTGAGATTGCACTCTGAAGAGCGGCGCATTGAGTTAGCCTCGTTGCTTATTGAGGAGGGAGATCTTCTTTCCGCCGAAAGAGATCCGGGAGTGGCTGAAGAGAAGCCCAGAGACCTCCTAAAGGCCCATGCAGTCTACCAGCAAGCCGCTGAATTGAACCCACCTGCACCACTTCTGGAAAAAGCGCTCTTCGCTTTGGTTCGCTGCTCTGATGAAATTGGCTTCCCCCATGAGGACGCCGATCGATATGTGGAAAATTTCGATTACCGGGAAAAACAGGGTAACGAAGTGATCGAAGACGAATACTTCGGAAAAAACCTTCTCACTGTTTTGCTGAGCCGCACCGATTCGATGAATCCGGTCATGAAACGCCGATCCCTCGAAGACCTCATCGCACGAATTGATAATGAAATCAGTGGGCACCCGTGGCGTGCTCGATTCTTTTCTGAAAATGTCGACAAACCTTTTGCAGAGATTCGCCAGGAATCACTGCTCCGAATCATCGACACTTATCGGCAAGCTCCTTCACGTCTGGCAGCAACACGCAGATTTATCGAGGTTGGCGAAGGTCACCCTCAATACTGGGAAACCCGCTTCCAACTCGGAAGTCTGATCGAACAAACTTCAGGTGCTGAACAAGCCATCGATCATTGGCTTGAACTGTTTGGAGAAATTCCGGCCCTCACTGAAGATTCGGAATTGGCCAAACTCAGATCCCGCACTCTCTTCACCGTCGGAAACGCCCATTGGAATTTGGCAAACTTGGAAAGTGCCCTCGAAACTTTCCGTAAATATGTCAGCGAATTCCCTGACGGTGCAGAGTGGGCCCAATCTCAGGAAAACTGTATCGAAATCGAAGCCCGGATCTGTGAACGACTCCTCTCTGAAGAGGATTACTCCGCGGCGAGAAATGCGATTGATACTTTTTCTCAAAAGTATCCGATTCACGGCAAGACCCTCCCGCTGCTTTACCAATCCGCCAAAACCTGGGCTTCTGAAGCACGCTCGAAACTGGCAGATTTGGATCTTCAGGAAGCCAGTGTTCCTGAGGAAGTGAGTAATCTCCTTGAGAAGACCATCACCGAACTTCGTGCACTCAACGGCAAGTACCCCACTGACAATGAGGGGCAAAGGGCCATCTTCGATGTTGCTGTGATTCTGGAAGAGGACTTGCTCAAGCCCGCTGATGCGGTGGAAGCCTATCGTGAGTGCTTCGGCGGCAGTTACGAATCTGCTGCCAGATCGCGTCTTGCACAACTGACGAAAATCGACCTTTCCATAGAAACGGAAAGGTTGTATCGCTCGACAGATGCTGCAAGTTTCACTCTGGATACCAGAAATATTGAGTCTGTCAGTGTCGATCTCTTCCCCATCGACATCCAAGCCTATTTTCGTAAATACCAATCACGGAAAAATATTGAGCAACTCGATCTGGACCTGATCGACCCCTGGAAGAGTTTCGATGTCGACGTTTTGGGCCATGAGCCCTATCGCCCCTGTTCCCAACGTGTGGATCTTCCGGTGGATGGGCAGGGTACATGGGCTGTAGTCGTCACTGCGGGCGAACTCAAGGCAACCACTCTTGTGGTTCGCACTGACCTGGACATGATCGTTCAAGCGGGTCGCAAAGACGTTCTGATCTACGCCCAAGACATGGTTCAAATGAAACCTGCCCCTCAGACGCGCATTCTGATCGCAACCCCGGGCCCCGATGATCAGCCTGTCATACAAGACGTTGTCACCGGCTCCGACGGTACGGTGAGAATCCAATATGAAGGTTTGAAACAAGACGACAGTGTGCGGGTATTGGCCATCCGCGAAAACGACTCCGCTGTTTCCGGTGTAGGTCTTGGCAATACGCTGGTGGCCAGGGGGCTTTCACCTTTGGGCCACATTCTGATGGATAGCGCCACCTATCAGCCGGGTGATTCTGTTCGCTGGAGCGCACTCGTAAGGGACCTGAAAGATCAACAATGGAGTCTTCCAGCAGGTGAAACAGGTCGAGTCCGTATCTTCGATCCGCAAGGGATGGAAATTTTCAGGGAGGAATCGTCGTTTGGCGATCTGGGAACCCTGCATGGATCTGTCGATCTTCCGACCAGTGCCCCGATGGGACTTTGGCGCCTGGAGATCGTTTCACCGAACGGCTTCAGGGCATCGCAAAACTTCAATGTCGAAGTTCCCAAACCTCTTCCGGTCCAATTGGACTTCACTGCTGAGCGAAACGTGTACGTCCGTGGTGAACAGATTGAATTGAAAGTGTCCGCCCAGACCTGGTACGGGAAGCCTCTTGGTGGAACCGCTGTCAGCATCTTGCTTCCCTATCAAAATGAGCAGATAGAGGAAAAACTGATCCTTGATGATCAGGGCAGTGCGACCTTCACCTTTGACTCGCGCACCGCTGAATCCTCAACCCTCAATTTTGTTGCGATACTCCAAAGTGAGGGCATCCAGCGCACTCTGCAAATTCCCCTCCGACAACGGCTGTGGGAAATATCATTGGAGATTCCTCGCCGGGGCGGTCAGTTCATGCTCGGTGAAAGTGTTCCCGTCACGGTTCTTGCCAAAGATCTCTCTGGTGAGCCTGTCAGCAAGACGATGACTCTCTCTCTCTCGGAGAGAGTCCGCCGTGCGAACCGCTGGAGTGTCAAACGTCTGGAAGAATTCGAGGTCTCCACAGATAAAAATGGCCTCGCACAAATCCGGGTACCCCTTGAAAAAGCAGGCTCCCTGATCCTGAAAGCGGAAGGAATCGATCGCTGGGGACACCCCATCAGTGCACAAAAGTCGATTCGTGTTTTCGGTGAAAAAGACGACTCCCAGTTGCTCTGGCTCGTCGATGATGTGGCGCTGGTTATCGGTGAAGAGAAGGAACTGTCTCTTCAATGTAATGGAACTTCTGGCCCCGCATTGTTGACCATTCTGGGTGATCAGTTGGTCAATCACCGAATCGTCAATTTGCGAAAGGGAAAGAACACCCTTTCATTCATAGCCGATCCGGCGATTCGATCTGCAGCCACTCTTCGCTTGGCAATGATGAACCAGACGGGCCTCCATAAAGCAGAGACTACCTTCAAAATCCGCCGTCAGTTGAAAGTTTCCATCACTCCCCCTGATGGTGCCATCAATCCAGGGGATGAAGTCACTTTGGAAGTGGAAACAAAGGATCTTCTGGATCAGCCCGTTTCCGCTGAAATTGCATTGGCTGTTCTGGATGCATCGATCGATGATCTCTACCCCGATTGGTTCAGGAAGCTGACCGTTTCCCAGAGCTCTCATGATCCAGCACGGATCCTGTCGATCGCTTCCTCCTGTGAGTTTCGCTACACCGGTGTCACCAAAGCCATCGAGGAAAGCCTCTTGGCAGAGGAGAGACGTCTCGAGGAGAGGGAAATGGAGAAATCCCTGTCCCTCGGTCTGGAAGTTATGGCGAATGCGGATGCTGCCATGCCCGCTCCGGCTGCGGAAATGGCGCGCCAAGTCATGTCACGAGGTCGTGACAGGGGACTTGCCAGCAAAAAAGTCATGTACGCCGAGGGAGCGTCCGGCGGTGCCTATGGATCCCGTTTTGGGAGGGGTTTGAATTCCATCGGTGGTCGAGGTGGAAAAAATGCCGAGGACTTGCTCATGCTCGGTGAGGAAGAAAAACCTGCCACACGCTATCTCGCGTTTTGGGAAGGTGCACTGAAGACCGATTCTTCGGGAAAAGGAACAGTGACATTCCGCGTCCCCGATCGTAACTCGACATGGCGTATTCGCGCACGGGGAGTCGCATCAGGAGATCTCTTTGGTGAAAACCAATCGAACTTTGTGACACGTGAAAAACTGGTGATCGAATCTTTGATTCCTCAAATCGCACTGGAAGGAGATGAGATCACACCAAGGGTCCGCATCTTCAACGATACCGGGCTACAGACTCAGGCTTCCGTTTCCATCTCTTGGCCCTCAGGGTACGCAGAAAACGTCTCGGAAAGAATCATCGCACTCCTTCCTGGGCTTCAGGAAGTTCTTCTCGACCGCTGGCCGGCATTGGGAACGGATCCCGACCTCCCCTATCGCATCACTGTCACAGTCGATGGGCAAAGTTGGACCCAGGATGGCAAAGTCTCGATTCAAAGATGGGGGCTGGATGCTTTCAGTCGGGACAGTTGGATTCTCTCTGGTGAATCACAACGTGAAAAAGTGGGCATCTCAGAAGGCACACAACTTCTTGATCGCAAATTGAGGCTCACTCTGGGGGCGACCATCGACTCCGGTCTTGTCAATCGTCTGACGAGTCGTCCTTCGATGAGCCGCCTGATTCCCGGACCCTCTCCGGAAATCAGTGATAACTTCACTACGGCGTCGCAACTGATTGCTTATCTGCAAGCTCTTGCAATCTCATCAGAGCAATCCGGTTCAATAAACAAACCCGACGAAGAACAACTTCGTGCATTGACAGAAAAGGCAATTCAAAGACTGGTCACTGCACAAAACAGCCGTGGTGACTGGAGTTGGATCCCTGCTGAAAATTCACGAAGTGATACTTTCTCAGTGGTGGTCACTTCCTGGGTATTTGAATCCCTTTCTATGGCCCGGTCTTCCGGTTTTTCTGTTCCAGACCGGGTCTTCAGTCGGGCTATCCCCCATCTGGAAGAGAAATTCCGCAATACCGATCAAAGCAAACTGAATCAAAAAGCGATTCTTCTGTCGGCCTTGGCGAGCAGTGGTTCCGCTGACTTTGGTGCGGCCAATCGACTTCACAGAAACCGTACCAAACTTTCCAATTCCGGATTGGGAGCACTGATTCGTGCACTGTCGCATTTGAAGAAAAATGCCATGGCTACAGAGGTCGTCCAGACCCTTCTGGATCGTCAGAACGATGACGGCTCCTGGAGTGACAGTGACACCAAAAAGGCTGAATTCGCTCTCTATCGTGGAGGAAGATTCCTCACCGCCATGTCGTTGCATTCCCTGTTAATGGCCAATGCTCCCAACAGTGCACTGGAATCAACTTCCCGTTGGCTTCGCAATCAACTCACATTCCAACTCAACCGCAGCAGTGCTCTGTCCATCGCTGCGCTCCTCAAGTGGCAAAGCGTGGCTGTGCCGAGTCAGAGAGCGTGCGAGGTAATTTTCAGCATCAATGGCACTGACCGTGGAACACTGAGGGTGGGTGATGGGAAAAATCATGATTCACTGCTTCTGGAACTGGGTGATGGACCCGGAGAGTTCGATCTGGCAACCCGGGTCAGTGGAGACAGCGGAGCTTTCTTTACAGCAGAGTTGTCAGGTCACTTTGAAGGATATCCTGAACTCAAGGATCGAGATCTCAGTGTCAATGAAACCCAATTCCTGACCGTCCCTCCCCGCATGTCCGGGCGCGAACTTCCCATCGGTTTCAATATTCTCAGAGAGACCCGAGAACGCTGGAAAAATAACGTACGACATCTTCTTCCAGGTGAATCGTCCCGTTTTGAACTGAAGGTCTCCAGCCCCGGAAATCGGAGTGAGTTCGTCGAGATGGAGGTGCAGATTCCCAGTGGCTTGATCCTGGATCAGGACTCACTGAATGGCAATTTTACTTACCATGAATACCGACGCGGAGTATTGAAAATCTGGGGAACATTGAACAGGCGAATCAACACAGAGTTCTCTGTGGTGGCTGTCAGTCCCGGAGAGTATCGGATGCCTCCCGTGATCATCCGCAGTGTTGCAGAACCACAACGAATGACCGTTGGCAAATCTCAGGTAGTGACGGTGTTAAATTCAGGGGAGATCAACCCCGATGAATACAGGCCAACACCCGATGAACTTTACGCCAGAGGAACGAGGCTCTGGGAAGATGGACGCTGGCGTGAATCCAGACAAACACTTGAACCATTATGGACTGAGTACTCCGAAGAACTGAAAACAGCCCCTGCCCGAGAAATGGCAAGAATCCTCATGCTCTCCGCCATGGAAGCAGGCGACAATTCGTCGATGGTCTCCTTCTTTGAAATCCTCAAAGAACGAAACCCGGATCTTTCTCTCAGTCTCGTGAACTTTATGCGTCTGGGAGAAGCGTATCGGGTTTTGGGCGAGTCTTCTCGATCCATGGAGATCTTCAGTGCGGTCAATGAGGCGATCTTCGCCCGTGATCGCAAGGTCAGCGACCTTCTCTCGGCAAGCGACCTCATACCAGCTCTCAATCTGCTTCAAAGGCTGACTTTGGAAAATCCACCGACTCCTGCCGTCCTTGCTGCCGAGCAATACCTTGCCGACGTTGCACTCGGTACCTCTTCCGGAGGCGGAGATTTGTCGATGGAAGATCGGATCAGTTTGGGCCTGAACGGACGCAGGGTTCTCTACCGATTCCTTGCATTGCACGGTTCCGACCCCACCGCTCCTGATGCAGGACTCAACCTCGTCAGTAATCTTTTGGGAAGCAAGAATTGGACTCTTGCCCGAAGAGAATCGGAAATGCTCGCGAAGCGCTATCAAAAGCCCAGATATCTCGATTCCTTCCGCTACACCCAGGCCGTCGCGATGTGGGCTTTGGGTGAAGATGACGATGCACTTCAGCTACTGGAAGAAATCGCTTCAAGCCGCTACCCGATTCCTTCGGGAGGCGATCGACCCAGCGAAAACCGTGATCTGGCCCTCTTCATCATCGGTCAGATTCACCATGCCGCAAATCAACCCGAAAAGGCTTCTGAATACTATGAACAGGTTCAGGCGCAGTTTGCAGATGCCCGTGATTCACTGCGGCAGATCAATGCCCGTGAACTCGAGCTCGATGAGATTTCCGAGTTCAGGCCTGGAGATCCGGTGGCCGTAGAGCTCCGGTATCGCAACATCGACAGCGCAGAAGTGCTCGCCTACAAAGTCAATCTCATGACTCTGGCCCTTCGTGAACAGGATCTCTCCCGTGTCACTGAAGTCAAACTCAGCGGAATCTCCCCGACCCTGAGCAAAACCGTCGAATTGGGTGCTCAGGGAACTGCCGGAGGAACCCTTCATACCACTCGCAAGATCGAAATCCCGATCGAGGAAGAAGGTGCCTATCTGGTCATCGTCAGGGGTGGGGATGTTCACACTTCAGGTCTCATCCTGGTCAATCGCATGGAGATGGTGGTTCAGAATCGCTCCGGTTCCCTGCGTGTCCAGATTGTCGACCCGACCACTGGCAATCTGATTCCCGATGTCGATGTTCGAGTACTCAACCCCTACAGCTCGAGGGGAGATGGAACCACCTTCGGCACCACCGACAAAAGAGGCCTTTTCCTCGCCGCAACCGCGAATCAGTACACGGTCATCGCCCGCAGAGGGAAAAGTGATTACGCTTTCTATCGCATGTCTGGTCCCTCGTCCCGCATCAGCGAAGAGCTCGATGAGATTCAGGACTGGTATGGCCAAGAGATGGAAGAAGACTTTGAGACGGTCCAGCAATTACAAATGGAGGATTACTTCCAGAATGTGATTCGCTTCAATGCGGACAACCTCGGTACTCGGAACTCACAATGGCGTACTGATGTGGAAGCAACCCAAAAGGGAATCCAGATCAAACAGGCAACGGACTGACCTAGTGAAGGATGTATTCCAGTGCGTCGAGGACCTGGTCGGGATGATCGACCGTGGCCTGGGCGCGCTGGGAAATCTCCTTGAGGGCATGGTGAAGCGAAGGATCACGGACAAGTATCAGCGGCTTGTCCGCTGCGATGGCGATTCCTGCGTCCATCGCGGCGTTCCACTGACGATATTCTTCGCCAAACTGGGCAACGACCACATCACAACGGTTCATCAGTACCCGGGTTCTCAAATTATTAAACTGTGAAGCAAGTTCATCTTTCCATCGGGCATTGGGTTGTTCACCAATAATATTTTCGCCAATGGCATCGCTGAGGGGATGATCATCCTGTGGTCCGACAAACTCGATCGGCAAATCACGCTCCTGTGCTTTTGCCTCGAGTCGCCCACGCCAATCATCATGAATCTGGCCAGCAAGATAGACGGTCAATTTCATCTGGATATCCTCTCGTAAAGCCCGGGTCACCAAATTATCGCCGGTGATAGACGATCCACTCCAAGAGCAAAGCCAACAACCCCAAAACCATCAACCACGGCCAATACTCCCTGCGAGCCTCCCCCCAGGAAAATCCTTCGGCTGTCGTAGAGGCAGAACCGAGAATGACGCCTGGCCGGGGTTCGATCCTGCTTTCTGCGAGTGAAAGCAGGTTCACCGGCACTTCGAGTGAAAAGGAGCCCGTGGGATTTGAATCCTCTTCCCCTGAACTCTTCTCACTCTGGAATCTGTGAACCCCAAGTTGGTCGGAAGCCCTCCATTGCATTCGGCCATCCCTGTCCAGGGAACGGGTGCGGGTGATTCCCGCAGGATCGATATGAAACAACTCTCGGGTTTCACCACCCGGTCGTGCTTCAACGAGGTCTCCACTGCGAACCCCAGAGTTGATTCCACTGTTTTGTCTTCCCAGGTCCCTCAGTGTAGCCGTGAAAAACAGTGGGAAGGAGGGGCTCAGGGGCCAACTCGATTCAAGGATGTCAAAGGAAACAACGATGCCCCTCACACCTTCCGAAGCAAAGCGGGAGATCAATGCCCCTTCACGCACTTCGACCAGAGCACGAGTCCCTTTTCCTGAAGGAAGGGGCCGTGCTTTCAGGATGCGCCCGTCCAGCGGTGACATGGAAGAAAACCGCAACACCGGATCGTCTGCGGCCCAACGGACCAGGGGCGGCTGTTCAACAACGGGTGGAACTTCCGCCCAATAGGGTGAGGGAACAGCATCAAACACCAGATGCCCAACCCCTCTGGGGAGTGTCTCGGGGATCTGACGATTCCAGATCACCACATCATAATCTCTGGAGAGAGACTCCAGATCGATGTCATCAAAGGGAAGCCACTCTGATTGAACATTGTCGACCACTGAAAGGGCGTTTTTGAGAATGAGGTTTTCCTCACCGACCAACAAGACCCTGAGGGGACGACTCTTTTTGAGACTGAGCCATGCTCGATCATCAGAGGAAAGGGCGTCCCCTACCCGTGCCTTCCAGTGGGCTTCCAGATTCCGGAGATCACCTGATCGAACACTGAATGACTGTAACCACC
>JAPOLY010000033.1 GCA_029976805.1 bacterium | reverse complement strand
GATCAGTCCGACGGAAAGAGAAACCTGACCGCCGTAGAGAATACGTGTCCACAGGTCGCGCCCCAGTACGTCGGTTCCCAGAAGGAACAGGCCGGCGTGAAGGTTGGGCTCCTGGGGAATGTCTGCCGGGGATAGACCCATCAAGTGAGTGTGGCCGAAGACCTTGAAGAAACCGCAGAGGCTGAAGACTTCATGTTCTTCCTCCGCCTGAACGAAGAAGCGAACTGGAATGCTGCGAGTGTGATCCTCGGCAAGGATGTATTCCATCTCGCCATATTCATCCCAGGATTCGTATTCTTTCAGAGGGTGGACATGAGGGCGAAGAGTAAAATTCCCATCACCGTCATGGAAGTGCAGTCCGCCGTCGAACCAGTTCCAGCGCTTTTCATAACTGGGAAGAAGGATCTCGTTGAAATTTTCGTCCTCAGCGAGGATTTCCCCAGTTTTTTCAATGGTGTACCCGCCGAAGAGCATCGGTCCGTACTTGACGGTGTACTTGTTGGTATCGTTCATCCCATAGGGGGCGATAAAACCACCAAAGCTGCACATCAGGTAGAGAACGATCAGAGTCACTCCTCCGGTCATCGCCAATTTGTTTTTGCGCAAACGCATCCACAGAATTGCCCAGGGGCCACGAGGGGGAGGCATTCCGGAGTCATTGCTTTTGTCTTTGGAAGGATTCATCAGGACAACCTCACCCTCGGGTCTACCACGGCAAGGAGAATGTCCGCGGCCAGATTGCCAAAGACCAGCAGCAGAGTGGAGATCAACACGCTTGCAAGCACCAGGGGCTCGTCCTTTGCGCTGATTGCTTCAAAGATCAGGCGGCCCAGTCCAGGCCAGTTCATGACGATTTCGACCAATAAGGATCCACTGAGGAGGCTGGCGAGAGAGTAGCCGAACAGCGTCACCAGTGGATTGACCGCATTGCGGAAGGCGTGCTTGAACAGGACGCCCTGTTCTGAAACTCCCTTGGCGCGTGCTGTGCGGACATAATCCTGACCCAGGGCCTCGATCATGTTGCCACGGGCCTGTCGCATGTACCCCGCCATGGCAGAAGTACCCAGGACGAGTGCGGGCAAGAACAGGTGATGAATCCGATTGGCGATTTTCCCGAAGAATCCGTACTGGTCGTAATCCAGAGAACGCATGTCACCGATGGGGAACCAACCGGTATAGGAGGCGAAGAGCATTGCCAACAACGCAAAGAAAACAGTCGGTATCGAGAGCCCGAGAAAGGCGATGATTCCGGCGCTGTGGTCCAGTCGGGAATTCGGTTTCACAGCGGCGAAGATCCCGAGAGGAATGCCCAGTCCATAGGCGATGACCAATGCGGCCAGCGAAAGGGTCAGGGTATTCAGAAGCCGCTCGGCGATGATGCCAAAGACGGGGCGATTGAATTTGTAAGAGGTTCCAAAGTCCAGAGTGAGAGCGTTGAAGAGCCACGAGAAAAAGCCCTCGATGGCGCCCACCTTGCGGTAAACCACAGCCTCGTCGTCGCACTGGTACTGGATTCCGTCGAGCTGGAATTTGAGCAGGCTACGGCTGGCTTCTTTGGCGCGGACCGGAGTTCCGTCCTTGCGGATCACCGGCCGCTCTCCGCCCTCATCGGCAAAGGACCAGCGGTGGCCGTCATCGGGGAACTCACCGAGGGCCACCAACTGGTTTCGATCCAGTCTGACCAACAGTCCAGCGTTTTCTTTTTGACGCAAAACCTCCGTGGTCGAGCGGGTGGGGTCCGCTTCCATTTGACTGTAAAAATCCCCCGGTGCCTGCTTCAGAAGCAGGAAGGTCAGAAAGGAAACCACCAGAACCAGAGGCGGAATCGACAGTAGTCGGCGCAGGCTGAAAGTCAGCAAGTCTTTTTCCTCACCCTAGGGTTGTGCTTTCCACAGGGATTCGAGATTCCATGTCATCTGCGGTCGCAAAAGACTGGGCCACAGATTGCCGATACGTCCCTCCTGGGAAGCAGCATAGGAGTTGGCGGCGATCAGGTAGAGGATCGGAATGTTCTGTCCGATCAGTTCCTGAACCTCGTCGTAGTACTTTTTGCGAACTTTGTCATCGAGTTCCTCATCCATCATGGCCATGAGGTTGTCGATGCGTGCTTCCCATTCAGTGGCCGGTTCCGGTTGCTGGGGGTACCAGGCATGGAGGCGGCCGCTGGAGAGGGTGATGTTTTTGCCATTGGCCGGATCAGGCGGAACACCGGATCCCCACCCGAGCAGGATCATGTCCCATTTGTGGCTGTCGCGGAGGCTTGTCACCAGATCATTGAAGACGATGGGTTTGAAGTTGATCTCCAGGCCGAGGTTGACCAGATCCTTGCTGATCAGGTTGCCCACTTGCTGGCGCAGGTTGTTCTCCACATTGGTGTTCAGGGAGAAACTGATTTTGCGTCCCTGGTCATCCTCACGGACGCCATCGCCATCACGGTCGGTCCAGCCCATGTCGTCGAGGATCTTTTTGGCTTTGTCCAGATCGTGGGGATACTTCGGTACTCCAGCGTGATACCAGGACTTGTTGCCCGGGGTAATGCTGGACCAGATCGCCGTGGCTCTGCCCTGGAAAGCGGTGCGCTTGATCCCGTCCCGGTCGATGGCGTGATTGACCGCCTTGCGGAAATCCAGATTGTTGAACCAGTAGGCTTTGGCTTCATCGACAAAAGGCTCTCCGGTATCCGGGTTTTTCCCCGGGTGAAGATTGAAGCAGACCCAGTTGCTGTTGAGGCTGACGCCGAGGCGGATCAGGCTCGCCTTCGCTTCCTTCTCCATCGCCACCGCTTCGCGGAAATGGTCGGCGGGGACGTCTTCGAAGATGTCCAACTCTCCCGCTTCAAACTTTTGCCACATCAAATTCGAATCCTTGACGAGAACGATCACGACCTCGTCCAGATAGGGAAGACGCTGCTGGCGAGAATCCACTTTCCAATAGTGGGGATTTCGCTGGTAGACGATCTTTTCAGCGGGGACGTACTGTTTGAGGACAAAGGGGCCGCAACCGACAAGATCGGCCGGGTTGGCATTGGAAGTCATCTGTTGAAGCAGAGTGGGGTCCTTCTCCTGAAGGTGATCACGCCACTTGTGCTCCGGGATGATGCTGACATTGCCGACATGGGTCAGAAACTGGGAATCGATCCGTTTCAGTTTGAAGATCAGGGCATTCCGTTCCTTGTCCGCCATCACCTCCGGAAGCTCGCCTGTTTCAGGGTGTTTGAATCCGTCTTTGATACTGGTGGCGATCTGCGGGTGGAACACCGCCTCGAATGAGAAAAGGGCATCTTCCACATCCAGTTTTTCTCCATCGGACCAGCGAATTCCATCACGGATGAAGAAGGTCCAGGTCAACTGGTCATCGGAGACTTCCCAGTTCTTGGCGAGTGCAGGTTCCGTTTGCCATTTGCCGTTGTTGTAGGTCACCAGCGGTGAGAAGACGAGGGCGCGGATCTCCTGGTCAGTCGCCCCTTTAGGTTCCACAGGATTGAAGGTCTCCACCTCACCCAAAATGGCGTAAACAAATCGACCCCCGTAGGTGCCGGTCCGATCGATGACGACGGCGTCAGGGCTGACCTCTCCGCTGAATGCGGGAGAGGGAACGCCTATGGGCTGGGAGGGATCCGGTTTCGGCTCCTCCGGGCGATCCATTTTACTGATGCGGACGACCCGGGGTTTTGCGGGGGCATCCCGCTGCACCGTCTGTTCATTCGTGGAATCTCCGTTGGGGGGCGTCACAGGAGCTTTCGAACTCTCGACCGTGCAACCGGCGATCAAAAGGCTGATCACCAGGAAGGACAGAGCGGTCCAGCGAAGAGGGTTCCTTGAAATGGAAAACATGTGAGGTACCTGTTTTTCATGCTGTTGACCCGGCAGGCCAGGATTCCGTTGTGCAGAGCGACGGAAGGGTCTGCTCTGCGGAAAACGGGTCTCAAGCGGGGAGGATAACCCATCCTCTCTGTAAGGCCACGGGAATCGGTAGGGTGGTGATTGACCCAAAAGGTCCAATATTCGCGGGTAGGTCGCAGTTTTCCCGGTTTTCGTATACCTTGCATTCGGATGTTCCCGCACTCACCGGACAGAGAACGACCGGGGGTTCCGTTTCTTGTCGATAATGAGGTTGTCATGTTTTCCGAGACTCTTCACTTTCAGAGGTTGCTTCAATTCACCGCTCTGCTTTTGTGCCCGCTTCTGGCAGGGGGAATGAGTGGTTGCACCAGCCAACCACCCAGTTCCGGACCTCAGGATATTCAGAGTGTGGCTGCCCCTTCCCCTGAAAACATCTTCCGCATCCCGTTGATGACCAATCCCCCCGATCTGGATCCGATTCTGGTTTCCGATACCACTTCTTCAGGGGTGGCAACGAAGCTATTTACCAGCCTCTACGATTACACACCCGAACTGGAGCTGGAGCCCTGTCTCGCCAAAGAGATGCCGACGATTTCCGAGGACGGTCGCGTCTACGACATTCAATTGAGGGATGACGTGCGTTTCACCAATGGGCGAACGGTGACCGCTGCAGATATGAAGTACAGCATCCAGCGACTCGCCTCGGTCCGTTCAAAACGGACCAATCTGGTAGAGAAGATCGTGGGAGCCAAGGAAGTGATTGCTGGTGCCAGTAAATCGCAGGAGGTTTCTCCGGAAATTCCCGGGATCGAGGTTTTGGGAGACCATTCCTTGAGAATCACTCTGATTGAATCGTCCCCGCCCTTTGTCAATAAACTGGCGATGGTCAACACTGCAGCAGTTCCCCGAGAGGTGATCGAGGAGATCGGCGACAAGTTTTCACGGAATCCCGTTGGATCTGGCCCCTTTACACTGACTGAGTGGAAAGAGGGGGTGTCTCTCAAGTTGACCGCCAATCAGGACTACTTTGAGGGCGCACCCAAACTGGCTGGGATCCACTACCGGGTGATCCCGGAGCCTTTGGCTCAACTGGAGGAGTACAAAGCCGGAAACTTCGATATTCTCGCCGCGACCCAGGGGGTCTATCCCAAATGGAAGAACTCCAACCGTGCCAATGAAGTTCTCTTCTGGCCGTCTCTGGCAGTCCAGTACTACGGGTTCAATCTGAAAAAAGAGGGATCTCCCTACGCCGGGTATTCGGACAGTGCTCGCAAGTTGCGTGAAGCCGTCAATCTGGCCGTCGACCGCAAGTTTTTAGGTGAAATTCTTTTAGAAGGACGATCCTATCCTGCCAATGGAATCCTTCCGCCGGGCATCTTTGGTCACAACAGTGAACGTCCTGCTTTTACTCAGGATGTAGAGAAAGCAAAGGCCCTTCTCGCAGAAGCGGGGTACCCCAATGGCGAAGGCCTTCCTCCGGTTGATCTGTGGTTCAACACCCAGGGGGATAACTCAAAAATCGCTCAGGCTGTGCAGGCGGATCTGAAAAAGGTTGGCATCGAAATCGGTTTGAAGATGCTCGACTGGGCTGCCTTCATCGAAGCGACCGATGCGGGGGAACCTCCTTTCTTCCGTTTGGGTTGGGTGGCTTCCTATCCCGATGCGGAATACTTCCTGGCATCACTTTTTCACACCAAGAATCAGGGGTCTCAGGGCAATGTGTCCTTCTACAGCAACCCTGAGGTGGACAAGTTGATCGATGATTCCTACGCAGAGACCGACCCCGCCAAACGGGTGGAACTGCTCAAGCAGGCGGAGTCCCGAATCATTGCAGACAGCCCCTGGCTTTTCCTGCTCTTTGGGCAGGAGACAGTTCTCCTCAAGCCTTATGTGCGGAACTACAACCCGACGGGAATGTGCGACGATGTTCAGGGGAATTACGTCCGCTGGCATCTGGTTGAGATCGACGCCGGGAATCAGGGATAGGTACGGGAGTTCTCTTGCTTTCCTATACTCTGAGAAGACTGTTTCAGGCGATTCCGGTGATCCTGCTGGTCACCCTGATCGTGTTTTTGCTGAATGCCTCCATCCCCGGTGATCCGGGGCGCATTCGTCTTGGGCAAAGAGCGGATCCCGCAGCGGTCGACGCTTACAACGAACAGCGCGGATACAACGATCCGTTGATCCTCCAGTACGGGAAATACCTTTGGCGTCTTTTCATTCACTTTGATCTTGGTGAATCGGACGTCAAGGCAGGCAAAAGTGTCAATGAGATTCTCGAGGACGCCTTTCTCGTGACGCTGCGATTGGCACTGCTTTCCATCGTGGTGGCCCTCTTTATCGGCATCAGTGCCGGGGTACTCTCTGCGGTTAAAAGTCGCAGTATCATCGATTACGTGTCGATGCTGATCGCCATTCTGGGAGTCTCCATGCCCGTATTCTGGCTGGGGATCCTGATGATTATTTACGCGGCTCCTGCTCTGGGTTTGCCGCGGACCGGTTTTGACGATACGAATACGTGGACTGCCCTGAGATCGCTGGCGATGCCAGCCTTTGCACTGGGGCTCCTGTCTTCTGCCACCATCGCCCGTCTGAGTCGGTCGGCGATGCTCGATGTCATGACCCAGGATTACATTCGCACGGCACGCTCAAAGGGTGTCGGTGAAGCGAGCGTGGTTCTCAAGCATGGCATGCGAAATGCGGCGATCCCAATTGTTACCGTCGTCGGCAATTCCTTCGGATACCTGCTGGTGGGAGCGGTGTTGACCGAAACAGTCTTTGCTCTCCCGGGATTGGGCCGCGAGGTGGTTGAAGCGATCAAGATGCGCGATCGGGAGTTGATCACCGGTGGCATCCTGTTGATGTCTTTTGTCTTCATCGGCGTCAATCTGCTGGTTGATCTTTCCTACGCCTGGTTCGACCCGAGGATTCGTGATGACCGCAGCTAGCACCATCGGCAAATCTCCGACTCAGATGGCCTTCAAGAGGCTGCGAAAGAACTTGCTCGCCATGCTGGGAGCAGCGGTGGTTCTGATCGTGGTCGTACTGGCCTTCTTTCCGTCGTGGGTGGTTCCGCATCATGCGGACGGATCGGGCCCTTACACCGCCGCGGAGCAGTTTCGCAGTGCCGAAACATGGCAAAAGCCACCGGGGATTCCCGGGCATCCTCTGGGGACCGATGAGCTGGGCCGCGACGTCTGGACACGCATCGTATACGGAGCGGGCATTTCGCTTCGGGTGGGTCTGGTCGGCACTGCGGTGGCAGTTCTGATCGGATTGCTTTTGGGCAGCCTTGCCGGATTCCGTGGGGGGCGCGTCGATATGTTGATCAGTCGTCTGACCGACACTTTCTTCGCCTTTCCCAGTCTGTTGCTCATGATTGGAATCCTTGCGGTTTTTGAAAAGCCTAATGAGATGGTGATCTTCGCCGCATTGGGACTGGTCGGTTGGCCAGGGGTCGCAAGGATTGTCCGGGGTCAGGTGATTTCCCTGAGGGGCAGTGAGTTTGTTCTTGGAGCACGGGCTCTTGGCCAAACCGACAGCAAAATTCTGCTTGGGCATCTGTTGCCGAATTGCATGGGGCCGGTAGTCGTGGTTTCAACCCTGATGATCGCCGGAAACATTTTGGCAGAGGCGGGCCTCTCCTTCCTCGGAATCGGTTTGCCGCCTCCGAATCCTTCCTGGGGGCGCATGTTGGTTGACTCCAAAGAGTACTGGGTGGATATGCCGTGGATGGGCATCTTCCCCGGAGTGGCCATCATGTTTACCGTTCTCGGTTTCAATCTTTTGGGTGATGGTCTGCGGGATGCCTTCGATCCCAAGATGAAGGACTGACCTTCAGCGTTGCTTCGGGTCGAGTCTCTTGCGCAGCTGGTCGCCCAGGAGATTCAGCGCCAGCAGGGTCAAAGCCAGAGTGACCGACGGATAAAGAATCAGCCACCACGCGGTTTGCACCGGATTCAGGACCTCAAAGGCATCCCGGGCGAGGGTTCCCCAGGAAACTGCGGGTGACTGGACACCCAATCCCAGGAAAGACAAAAACGCTTCAAAGAGAAGGACTCTGGGAACGATCAGGGTGACGGTCACGATGATGGTCGGCATCAGGTTGGGAAGAACCTCTCGCCATAGGATCCGCTTTTGCGGGACTCCGAGAGCGGTCGCGGCCAAAGCCCACTCCCGATGACGGAGGACGCGGGTTTCTCCGCGCACGATCCTCGCCATGGGGGTCCAGTAGACGGCTCCGAGGATCACAAAGAAAACTCCCAAACCTCCTCCGGATGCTTCCAGCGCGGAACCTCGCAAAACACTGGCGACCAGAATCACCAGAAAAACGAGTGGGATCGAATCGATGAGATCCACCAGGCGCATCAGCCAATGATCCCTGCGGTCACTGCCTCCACCGGAGATCAATCCATAACCGACACCCAGGATCAGTGCTGTGAGAGCACCCGCAATTCCGCAGGCGATGGAGATGCGTGTTCCCCTGAGGATTCTGCTGAAGAGGTCTCGTCCCAATGCGTCGGTTCCAAACCAGTGCTCCTGAGAGGGGGCATTCAGGGCGACGGTGGAATCGGTTTCATGGGAAAGCTCCAGCGGCAGCAGTGGAAGAAAGAGAGCTGTCAGGGTGACGATCGCCAGCCAAAGAATGGCGACGAAAGTGAACGGGTCCTTGAACAATGCCGAGAGTATGGTCTTGAGAGGTTTCATTCCTCGACCCTCGCTCTCGGATCGAGCCAACCCATCAACAGGTCACCGAGCAGGGTCAGGATCTGCAAGAGGATGGTATAGAGGAGCACTGCACCGAGAACGAGTGGATAGTCCCTGTTCATTGCCCCCTGAATGAAGTGCATGCCCACCCCGGGGATCGCAAAGATCTGTTCGATGACCAGAGATCCGGTCAGCATCGCTGCGGCGGTGGGACCCAGGGTCGAAGTTACCGGTATGGAAGCGGGTCGCAGACAGTGAAAGAGGAGAGTCCCCACCACACCGCGTCCCTTGGATCGAGCGGTTCTGGCGTAGTCTTCCTGTGAGGCCTCAATCAAACCACTCCGCAAGAGTCGTGCGACTTGAGCTGCAGGTGCAAGAGCGAGGCAGATGATGGGCAAAACAGCGGAGGAGGCAGCAGTCCATCCGGCAGGGGGGAGCCATGGCAGATGGAATGCGAAGAGCAGGATCAGCAATCCTGCAATCACGTAGAGCGGCAGGGATATCCCCATGGAAGCGAAGAGGGTGATCACCCTGTCGGGCCAGCGATCCTGTTGCCATGCTGCGATGACGCCGAGAATGGTTCCCAGAATGATTCCCAGGAGCAGCGCGAGCGTTCCCAGTAAAAAGGAAGCAGGGATTCCTGCTGCAAGAATGGTGGCAACGTCGTGATCCGGCTGTCGAAGTGAAGGTCCCGGATTCAGGGTCAGCCATGACCAACCCTGATTGAGATATTGTTGCCACAGTGGAGCGTCCAATTGGTACCGGGCTTCGATCGCTGCCTTGACCGCTTCAGGGGGATCTCTTTCCGCATCAAAAGGGCCGCCTGGGGCTGACCGGATCACGAGAAAACTGATGGTGAAGACGGCCCAAATGGTGATCAGAGAAGCGACGCTGCGGCGCACGATCAACTGAATCATGGCGTGTCCCACTTCAGGGCACGGAGATCATGTTGGTCGAGGGGGTTTGCGTAAAAACCCTGCAGCTCTGGAGCGACCAGATTGCTGGATGTGGTCGACCACAGGGGCAGCACCGGACCACGGTCGAGGAGAATCCGTTCAGCCTCACGCCAGTACCACGTCCGCACGCCTGTATTTGATGCGTTGCGGGCCTTCTCCACCATCTGGTCATATTCCTCGTCACTCCAGCCGGTTCGATTATTGGTGGCGGTAGATGTAAAGAGTTCCAGAAAGGTGGCGGGGTCAGGGAAGTCTGCAATCCAGCTGCTGCGACTGACGTCGTAGTCCAGAGAACGTTGAACTTGCAGGAATGACCGCCACTCCATGGAACGGATCCGTGTTTCGATTCCCAATTCTCTGGACCATGAAGATTGCAACCATTCCGCAACGAGTGCATGGGTCGAGCCACTGGAGTGAAGGATTTCAAATTCGGGGATCGGTCTTCCGGTCTTTGCCCCCGGCACTTTCCAGCCCGCCTCTTGCAAAAGTTTACGGGCCTGATCCGGATCGTAACCCAGCATTGCCCATTGGTTCACGGTGAGGTCGGCGGTCGGAACAGGGCTGTTGATTGTCGCAGCCATCCCTGAATAAACGGGGAATGCAGATTTCGGTGCAAGGTTGCCTGCCTCCGCATGAGCAGCAAGTGCCGGTTCTGGCCAAGGGACAAAGCTCCACGCCGGTTGGAGATTTCCACCGAGCACTTCCTTGCACAATGCCTGTCGATCCAGTGTCAGGGATAATGCCTTGCGTATGGTTGGGTCATCGAGGGGAGGTTTCTGGAAGTTGAGTCGATAGAAAGAGATCCCCAGATAGGGGTCAGTCCTCAGTGCTTCTTTCCAGAACGGATCCTTCTCCAGAAAGGGCATCAACAGGGGTGGAACACCCACCGCCCAATCGATGGATCCGTGGGCGAAAAGATTGACGAGTGTGTTTCCTGATTCGATGGCGAGAAAGTCGATGGTATCCATGTGGACTCTGGAAGGACCCTGATACGTCGGCGACTTGACCAGTCGGATGCGATCTCGCAGATCCCAGCGATCCAGCTCCCATGGGCCATTGGTAGGAACCCCCAATGCATTTCCATCCCTTCCCAGTGGGTGCACCGGCTGCAGGGGAGTCTGGGTGCAGAGAAAGGGGAGCCATGGCATTGGCCGACTGAGTTCGACGACCAGAGTCCAGCGGTCAGGAGTTCGGATTCCCACCTTTTCTCTGGAGCCATCACCATTGCGCCATTCCCGGGCGCCGCTCACGGCATCCAGGAGGTCACCGTAGGGAGCTCCCCGGAGCGGGTCGATGAGATCGAGCCATGAGCGACGAAAATCGGTCGCGTCGAGGGGGTCTCCGTTGGACCACAGGAGTCCCTTTTGAATCCTGAAGGTCCAGGTTTTTCCATCTCTGGAGACTTGCCAGGAGTGGGCACAGGCGGGCATCGGGTCCAGAGTTTGAGGGTCAAGGAGCAGCAACCCCTCGTGGAGAGCCCGAATGATTCGACCTTCCGGGATGCCACTGGCCCGGTGAGGGTGCAGGGATCCGGGGTCGGTTCCATTGCCGATGACCAAGTCTGCCCGATCCGGCAAATTGGGGAATGACGCCATGAAAAGGCCCAGAATCACGATTCCGCCGAGGAGCCATCCTGACCCTGACAGGAAGGATTGTCCGATATTTCTGACCGGGTTTGTTGGCATCAGACCTCTTCCCGGTGAAATCATGATCTCCCGTCCCCGATTCGGCAAGACCAAGCCCTGTCTTTGCTTGCCGCAGGAGAGGGCGATCGGTATCCTGTTTCATTGATCGGGAGATCCCTCTGGTGGAATCAGGGGATTTTCCGGGCTGGTGTCTTGGGAAGTGGAGCGTCACAGCGCTTCTATTCCTCACCCGGGAGTGTTCTCCGGAACCTTTCGCGAGCACGAGCCGTCCAATTCCAGAGTTGCAGAGAGAGAAGACAGACATGTCGATTCACAAGTCCTTGAAAACCGGCAGCGGTATCGGGGGAACCCGAAACGTTCTGACCCGTTACGAGCGCATCCTCCAGATGGAATCGGAAGGTCGATTCAATGAGGAGGAGCACAGTCCCATCGGTCTGCCGAAGACCCGCGTTCTCAAAGTGAAGAAGCGTGCCAAGAAGAAGAAGGAAAAGGATAAGGACAAGGAAGAGGCCTGATCCAGGCCCTGTCTCGCCTTTTCACCCCTTACAAATCTCTTCGCTGACTTTGCCTCAGGCGGGTTGAACCCGCCTGAGAAGCCCGCACCCGAAATCGTTCGGAGGTTCGTCATGTGGAATTCCGGTCTGTCCAAAGCCTGTCTGGCCCTTTCGGTTCTGATCCTGTTCATTGGTTTGGCATCTCCACTGGCGCTGGCGGATTACAGCACGGTAGAGATCGACGGTCGAACCTGGACCACCAACGACAATTTCGAGCCCATCGGAAGCCCCGATGCCGTCCATGGTGGGGAGCTTCGAACGAATATCCCCAACTTCCTGCCGACGCTTCGGCGCGATGGGCCCAATGCCAATTTGACGACCATCACGGATATCTACACATTGACTCATGAGTCTCTGCTTTCGATTCACCCGGAATCTCTGGAGTGGATGCCAAGACTGGCCTCCCACTGGATCATTGAGGAAAAGGAAGACCACCAGGTCTTCTGGTACCGCATCGACGAACGCGCCCGTTATTCGGATGGCTCTCCTGTGACAGCAGACGACGTGGTGGCCTCGTATGAGCACATCGTCGATCCCGACATCAAGGCTCCGATGAGTTCCAATCTTTACACGGAGTACTACGAAAAGCCGATCGCACACTCGGATCGGGTCGTCTCCGTGAAGACCAAAAAGAAGGCGTGGAGAACGTTCCTGTACTTTTCTGCCAGTCTGGTGATCTACCCGGCCAAGCAGATCCGGATTCCCGGTGACGTCTACCTCGACGAGTTCAACTGGAAGATGATTCCGGGTTCGGGCCCTTACGAGTTGCGCGAGGACAGCATTCAACAGGAGATCTCTGTCACCCTTTACCGCCGGGATGACTGGTGGGGAAGAGAGAGCCGCACTTCCAAAGGAATGTACAACTTCGACAAGATCCAGTTGATCGTCGTTCGTGACCGCGAGCTCGCCTTCGAGAAATTCAAGGCGGGGGAACTGGATTATTATGTCGTTCTGAGAGCGCAGCGCTGGGCTGAAGAAACCGGATTTGAAGCGATCCAGAAAGGCTGGATCCAGAAACGCAAGGTCTACAACGAACAGCCCCAATCCTTCTCGGGTTACATGCTCAACATGCGTGAGTGGCCCTTTGACGACAAAAACGTCCGCATGGCCTTCTGCTATGGTTACGACCGCGAAACCCTGTTCGAGAAGCTGTTCTTCAATCAGTACGAGTATCTCGACAGCTATTATCCCGGAAGTCGCTGGGGGAACCCCAAGAACCGCAAGGTTCGTTACAACCCGCGGCGAGCGGAACGCTTCCTGGATCGCGCGGGTTATACCAAGCGCGATGCCAACGGTGTCAGGGTCCATGAGGAAACGGGCAAGGCCCTTTCGTTTACTCTCGAATACGGTTCTGCATCAGCAACGAGAATCCATCAGGTGGTGGCCGAAGGGTTGGGCAAACTCGGGATTGAAATGAAGCTGGAGCTGATGGACTACAACGCCCTGATGAAAAAAATCAGTGAGCGACAGTTTGTTCTTCACTCACAGGCGTGGAGAGGGATTCTTTTCCCCAATCCTCTGACTTCCTGGAAAAGTGATCTGGCCAACGAGCCTTACAACAACAACATTTCCGGTTTTGCCAGCGAAGAAGTCGACCGCTTGATGGAGCAATACGACAGAAGTTTCGATATCGAAGAGCAGACCCGAATCATGCAAGAAATCGACGGGTTGATCTTCAAGGAGCACCCGGTAGCCCTCAGCTGGTATGCACCATTTGAGAGGGTCCTGTCGTGGAACCGATTTGGTGTTCCTGAAAAGGTGCTGAGTCGAACCGGAGATTCGAACAATATCTGGAGCATGTGGTGGACCACTCCTGAAATGCAGGAGAAGTTGGCGGAGGCCAAGGAAAAGAATGGGACCCTTCCGCTGATTCCTGACGTGGTTGATCCCTGGGGGGTTAAAGAGCGCATGGAGTCTCCAGAAAAGGCGTCAGAGTAATCGTGGAATCCCAGACTATTTCTTTTGTCGGTCCCTACGGTCGTCGTGAGAGTGGGCTTTCATGAGCGGAATGTGGACCTACTTTGCCCGCCGTCTGCTCTTGGTGCCGATCACCTTCCTCGTCATCACGTTCATGGTCTATGCGGTTCTTCGCGTGACCCCGGGAGGGCCCATTGAGCAACTGGAAAACCAGATGCGCGCCGCGGCTGCTCAGGAGGGTGGCGGAGGTGGAGGAGGACTCGGTGGAACCGATGTTGGCCTCGATGAAAAAGCCCGGGAAGAACTCCGCGCTTACTACAACCTCGACCAGCCGATTCCGATTGCCTACCTGCAGTGGCTGGGAGTTTACCCTCGCAAGGACCGAACCCCGGTCACACTGAAAGAGCGCGAAGCCGATCCCGAATTCTGGGATCGGGTCGAAGTGGCCTGGGTCAATTTCCGTGAAACTGAAAACGCCTACGATGCCCGCCTGCAGAATTCCGCTGCGGAATTCCGCGGTTCTACCTTGTTGGTGGAAGCGAATGCGGCATTGCCCGGTGAAGAAGCCTTTTTTCAGCGGGCTGGTGAATTACTTTCCGAAGGCCTGGCTTCACGATCTGATCTGAAGCAACACCTGGATTCCAAAGGCTGGCAACTGAGCGGTACCCGTTTTATGAGGCCTGTCACGGATGTCGAACTGGCCGAAAATTCGGGCTGGGCTGCACTGGTGAGCCTTGCCTCAGATAAAGATCAGGCTTTCGAAAACCTCGGCAGCATCCTGGCTGAACAGAACAAGGAAGCGAGTCGAAGGGGATCCTACTACAACGTGCAGGTGGGCTTCAGCGGTATTCTTCAGGGGGACTTCGGTCGCTCCTTCACTTATAACGAAGATGCCCTCGACGTCATTACCCAGAAGTTCCCTATCTCCATCTACTTTGGATTAATTGGTTACCTGGCGACCTGGCTGATCTGTATTCCGCTGGGAATCGGTAAAGCGGTTCACCACCGCGGCCTTTTCGATACGAGCACCAGTGTTCTGGTCTTCCTCGGTTACGCGACTCCCGGATTTGTGGCTTGCCTTCTGCTGTTGGTCCTTTTGGGGGGTGGAACCTACTGGAACGTGGTTCCGCTGGGTGGATTCCGTTCCGAAGGTTGGGGTCTTTGGTGGGAGCAAGGTGAATACTGGCGCTGCATCAAGGATCAGGTGCATCACACGCTGGTGCCGATGTTTGGTTATCTGGTGGGGTCCTTCGCCAGCATGACCGTCCTGATGAAGAACTCACTTCTGGAAAACTTTGGTGCCGATTACGTGCGCACCGCTTTTGCCAAGGGCTTGCCAGAGCGACGGGTCATTTATGTCCATGCCCTGCGCAATTCACTGATTCCCATCACCGCAGGTATCGGTCACTTCCTCGGGATCATTTTTGCGGGCTCTTTCCTGATCGAAAAAGTCTGCAACATCCCTGGAATGGGACTGCTGGGCTATGAGTCCATCATTCGCAGGGATTACCCCATCATTCTGGCAACACTGGTTTTTGGAGTACTGATCCGCCTCACCGGGAACATCCTCAGTGATTTCATTTGGGCCGCCATCGATCCCCGGATCCGGTTTAAATAGGGGGGCTCGATGAACTTCATATTGGTCCTCCTGGTTTTGGTTGCCGGTGTCTGGTTTACCCAGAAGGGAATCCCGTGGATTTTCAAAGGGGTATTGCGACTGGCAGGCATCCGGTGGAAATCGAGTCCGCTAGCTGAGAAACGAATCCGTCGCTTCAAGTCGATCCGCCGCGGTTATTATTCCTTTGTCATCATCACCAGTCTCTTCACCACGTCCCTGTTTCTGGAAGTGCTGGTCAATGATAAGCCGGTGATGATCCGTTACGGCGACCAGGTGGCCTATCCAGCCGTCAGGGATCTGACCAATACCTGGTGTTTCTTCATGGATGGTCCGCTGACGACTTTCGACCGTTCTGAGGATTTCGGAATCCCAGGTCAGGGGCCCCTCGATTACACCGAGTTTGCCCGCCTGGTGGAAAACCCTGAAGCCGCTTTTGGCCCCATCGTCGAAAAGCAGAAATCTGACATCTCCGAGCTGGAAATGGAGATTGAAGATGTCCGCATGGAGATTGAAGAGTACGAAGCGGACGGTGAAGAACCGGAAGAGTGGCTGGTCGAGGATCTTGCTGCGGCAGAGAAACAGGTCGTGCTTTTGCGGGATGGGCTGGATCAGCTCGCCTCCATTGAAAAGGTGTTTCTGGATGGGGAAGCCGGCGTGGTCTGGCCTCTATATCGCCATGGTCCCTACAAGAACCGTCTCGACCTGCCGGGAACCGCACCCCATGATCCTTCGCTGTACATTCCGGGTCTGACGCCCGCGCGCCAGAGTGCCATGTTGGGCGAACAGGTCGACATGGAATATGGCGGTCGTCTGGGCATGCGCATCACCGCGGGGAGTGAATCCGGTGATCAGAGCCCCCTTTCAGCGGACACCAAATTCTACGCCTTGAAACCAGCGATCGATTCCGGACTCGTGGAGGTCTCAGGAATTGTGATCGTGCGAAAAGTTTCGGAAGATGGTTTCTCGGGAGAAGTCGAAATCCTTTCGATCACTCCGGGAGAAACCCTGAATGCAGGGTTGGAACTTTCCACGAGGTTCCTCGAAACCTGGGAAGCGCCTCTCGGAACGAGTGATGCTGGAATCGACGTGCTGCCATTGCTGGCGTATGGTTTCAGGGTCAGCGTCGGTTTCTCCCTGATGGTTCTCGTGGCTGGCTACATCGTCGGGATTCTGGCGGGGGCCATCATGGGTTACTACGGTGGCTGGACCGACATTCTCCTACAGCGTTTCATTGAAATCTGGGGATCGGTTCCGTTCCTGTTCCTGATCATGATCGTCGCCAGCATCGTCGATCCTGGCTTCTGGGTCCTGGTGATCTTCCTGGTCATTCTGAGATCGTGGATGGCGATCACGTACCAGATTCGCGGTGAGTTCTATCGTGAGAAGGCACGGGATTACGTGCAGGCGGCCATTGGCAGTGGCGTCAGCGACATGACCGTCATGATGCGTCACATTTTGCCTAACTCGATGGTTCCGGTGATCTCCCGAGCACCTTTCTCTTTTGTGAATTACATCAGCTCGCTGGTCTCCCTCGATTTCCTTGGTTTTGGATTGCCGCCGACCGATCCCTCCTGGGGAAGATTGCTGAATCAGGGCTTCCAGTTCCTGACTACATCGCCCCATCTGGTTTTCTTGCCGGTCTTGGCGATGGCAACAACCCTGTTCCTCGTCGTTCTCATCGGCGAGGCCGTGCGTGAAGCCTTTGATCCCAAAGTCTTCTCGAGGCTGAGGTGATGGCGATGGCGGATAAGAACAAGAAGACCGACTCTCAACAGGAACCGCTGGTCAGTGTCCAAGACCTGCACACCGACTTTACAGTAGAAGGCAAAACTGCTCAGGCGGTGGATGGTGTCAGTTTCGACATCATGCCCGGAGAAGTTTTGGGACTGGTCGGAGAATCCGGTTGCGGAAAATCGGTGACTGCTCTGAGCCTTCTCAAATTGATTCCCGATCCTCCCGGAAAAATCCGCAAGGGGTCGGCGATCTTCCGTGGACGTGACCTTCTGGCGATGGACTACGATGAGATGCGCAAGATCCGCGGTAATGAAATCGCCATGATCTTTCAGGAGCCGATGACGGCTTTGAATCCGGTCTTTACCATCGGTTTCCAAATGCGCGAGGCGATCCAGCACCACATCGGAGCCAGTAAAGAAGAAGCGAATAACCGTGCCGTCGAGATGCTGGAAAAAGTCGGGATTCCCGATGCCCGTGCACGACTCGATAACTATCCGCATCAGTTTTCCGGTGGAATGCGTCAAAGGGTGATGATCGCCATGGCTCTTTCCCTGCAGCCGGCATTGTTGATTGCGGATGAACCGACGACGGCTCTGGATGTGACGATCCAGGCACAGATCCTCGATCTGATGCTGGAGATGAAATCACAGCAGGACGGTGCGTCGATTCTTTTGATTACCCATGACTTGGCAGTGGTGGCAGAGACCTGTGATCGAGTCGTCGTCATGTACGGCGGTAAAATTCAGGAAGTGGCTCCGGTGCGGGAGTTGTTCCGTAATCCTCTGCATCCCTACACTCAGGGACTGCTTCGAAGCCTTCCCCGACCCGAGTTGAATGAGCAACAGGATGAACTGGAAACGATTCCAGGAATCGTACCGAGTATCTTTGATTGGCCTCCCGGTTGCCGATTCTCGACCCGCTGTCCCTTTGTGGAAGATCGGTGCCGACAAGAGGTTCCCGAATTAAGGGATATGGGGGATGGCCATTGGGTACGCTGTCATGTGGCGGAAACTGTGAAGGGGGGCTCGGCATGAGTAACGATTCAAAGCCCACCCAAAAAGAAGAAACGATTCTGGAGTTGGAAGACCTGCGCGTCTGGTTCCCGGTACACGGAGGAATCCTTTCGCGTCACGTCGGTGATGTCAAAGCGGTCGATGGGATCTCCCTGAAAGTTCATGCCGGTGAAACACTCGGTGTCGTCGGCGAATCCGGTTGTGGAAAGAGCACCCTTGGAAAAGCAATCATGGGTCTGGTTCCGGTGACATCCGGCAAGATCCACTTCGCCAGTGAGCGTGGAAATGTCGAACTGAGCGGAATGGGTCGCAGGGCTTATCGGCCCTATCGAAGTGAAATCCAAATGGTCTATCAGGACCCTTTTTCTTCTCTGAATCCCCGCCTTTCAGTTCAGGAAATTGTCGAAGAGCCGTTGCGAGTGCACCAAAAGCAGCTCGATGCGGAACAAAGGCGGCTTCGAGTGGAAGAATTGCTCGAAAAGGTCGGCCTTCGTCGTGAACAGGCGGAGCGCTATCCGCATGAGTTCTCCGGTGGACAGCGTCAAAGGATCGGAATTGCCCGCTCTCTGGCGACGAATCCCCGGGTGATCATCGCCGACGAGCCGGTCAGTGCACTCGATGTTTCGATTCAGGCTCAGGTCATCAATCTGATGCGTGAATTGCAGCGGGAGCTCGATCTGACCATCGTCTTTATTGCCCATGATATTTCAGTCGTTCAGCACGTTTCAGACCGGGTGGCTGTCATGTATCTGGGCAACCTGGCTGAGGTCGGCAGAACCGAAGATATTTTTGCCCGGCCGACGCATCCTTACACGCGGGCACTGTTGAGTGCGGTCCCAAGACCGGATCCCGACCTGAAACGCGAAAAAAGGTGGGTTCTGGAAGGCGATGTGCCCAGTCCCATGGCCAAGCCCAGCGGCTGCGGATTTCGGACACGCTGTCCCATTGCGCAGGACTGCTGTGCCGAAGAAGTCCCGACGATGGAGCGGGTCAGTGATCACCATTCGGCGGCCTGTCCCTGTGCGGATCGGTTTGACGAACTGATCCAGGAGCGACAGCCCAAAGGCTGATTCATAGGTAAACCCCTCCCGGGCCCCCTTCTTACAGTTCTCTCATAAGATCTATTATCGGAACGTGTTGATACGGCGGGGTTCCGTTCTGCCCCGCTTCCGGTTGAGGATCCAGAGTGCTCAGGTGATGCGTTCAGGAGATGACCGGATAGTTGTTTCGGGCTCTTTCGCGCCGAATCTCGCGGACCATTTCGATCGCAGTATGAAGGCTGACTTCGATTCCATAGAAATGACGAGCCTGAAGGCAGGCTTGGGAAGCAAAGAAGTCGAAGCCACTCCAGGCTTCCATTCCCTGATGTTCTTTCAGGGTTTTCTCGAATGCGGTCTCTCCGCGGGAGTAATCCATCTCCAGCGCCGCTTCTCCCTGGAACAGGTCCAGAGCCCATGGCCATTCCTGAGATTCTTCGGGATCGGATCCGGTGGCATTGATCAACAGGTCTGCCGCTGCGATCTCCGCTGGTTGGTCGCTGACGGTGAATCGATCGCCCGCAAGTTCCCTCTCATGCCGCTTTCCCGGACGACAATGGAGTACCACTTCCATTTCCCGGTCCGCAAGAGAGGTTGCGACAGATTGGGCGGCTCCACCACGCCCCAGTATGGCCACCCGCTTCCCTGAAAGTGCGTCTTGGCCGCCGAGGCTTTCTTCAAGCAATGCCAGTGCGCCGGGCCCATCCGTCGAAGTCCCCCGATAACTCCCGCCTTTGTGGACCAGGGTGTTCCATGCGGAATGACGTTCGCATTCCCCTTGAAGTCCAGCACCGGCCTGTCGAGCCCAATGCTTGTGTGGTGCTGTGATGGCCAAACCCTGAATCGGACTGAATCCGGATTCAGTCCATGCCTGCAGGTCTTTTTCTGGGTGATCTGTCGACCAGGGATAAAACCTTGCCGCGACTCCCTTCTCTGCAAAGAGTCGATTGTGCCAATCGGGTGAAAGACTGTGACGAACGTCTTGGCCAAAGATCAGGTATCGATCCGGTTCCGATCCGGCGCTTTGCCAACGATACCTCTGTGCAAGCTCGCTTCTATTCGGGAGTCCCGGAATCGTGCTCTCTGGAGAGTCGCTGTTGAGGTAGCCCCAGGGTTGTCCCGACTCCATGGCCCATAATCGATCTGCATGATTGAAACGGCTCATGGCAAAGGCGACACAGGGGAAATCACTTTTGGCGGCTTCGAGGAGAACTTCCAGCCTTCTCTTGATCGGAGTCGTTTCTGGCAGAACGACTTTGGCCGCACTGGCTCCACGTTCGCGGGCTTCCCGAATCACAGTGTTGACCGCTTCAGCAGAGTCCTCTTCAAGGTGTCTGGAGAGAATCCACGGGATGCCCTCTGCTGCCGGTGCGTCTTTCAGGGGATCGACGTCCAGCCATGCCGCAGGACGTTGGCAGAGTCGGTTCCTGAGGGTGGTTCGTACTCCGGATTCCGGGGAGGTGGCCCCACCGCGATCGGTGACGATGACCGGACCCAGATCGTCGGGCAGGCGCTCCGGAAGGTCCCCTTTCCACAAGTCGAGACGGAGTTCATGGCCTCCGGGCGATTCGGCAGCCTCTGCAGGTGTCTCGGCCGTCGCAGGAAGCGAATCCCGGACGACGAACCAGCCTTTGGGGACTGTGCTCATGGAGCTCCTTTTTACCGGAATACAGGCCACGGTTGGCCAGTTTGGGGAAATGGGACTGGATGACGACTCATTGGCAGATATGATGGGGACAAGTTGATCGGGACATCAACCACGATCAACCGAGATCTCCCCCCTGCTATCGCGGTTTGCAGTTCGGCTGAGGCCGAAATTTCGTTCAAGTCATATCGACACGTGGATACAGGGCACGATCCCCCCGGAAACTCAAGATCAGGATCTATTTTGGCTCAACCCGCATCGGCGTGCTGTTGGGCAGAACGTGCGGGCCCTGTATTGATTCCGGTGGTGATTACCAGGATCACGTAAGACGTGTCGGGCGATCAGGGGTGTTCATTTCAGAATCAATTTTGTGGCCTTCTGCGATGTTCCTGCTTTTTTGCAGGCTTTGAATCAAAGGCCAGAATCTCCCGGCAAGGGCCTTTCGTTGATCGGAACCGCTTCTTGACCAGGCTTTGAGATACAAGGAGAACCTGTGAATCAGGAGAACTCTTCCAGAAATTCAAGCTCGCGATCCGGCAGCGGCGGAAGTGGAGGCGGCGGAAGGCGTCGTCGACCAACCCGTGGCCGTGGTCGTACCTCCGGATCCGAAGGGGGTCGTTCCCAGGGTGGCGGACGGTCACAAGGTGGCGGCAGGTCACAGGGTGGACGTCGCGGAGGAGGACCACAGCGAAGGTCTCATGGACGCAATCGCCGTGAAGTGTCCAATGAAGGCAACTCAAACTTCAACTCCTCGAGAACACCTGCGGTTCACATTCCGGAAGGAACCCGTGTTCGAGGTATTCTGGAAGTGGGCAACCAGGGATTCGGTTTCCTGAGGTCGGTCGAAAAGTCCTTCAGAGTTCAGCCGGAAGACATCCATGTCGGCAAGAATCTGGTACAGAAATTTGGTCTGAGAACCGGTCATTACATGGTTGGCGTGGTCGGTGGTTCCGCAGGCCGCGGTCGCGGTCCCAGTCTCGGAAAAATTGAATCTGTGGACGGTGATCCACCGGAGTTGGTACGCAAGCGCACGGCCTACAAGGAGATGACCAGTATCGATCCGTCCGAGCGCTTCATGCTCGGTGAAACCGGTGACATCTCCATGCGTCTGGCGGATCTGATTTCGCCCATCGGCAAGGGCCAAAGAGCGCTGATTGTGGCTCCCCCCCGAACGGGAAAAACCGTTCTACTGCAGAAGATGGCTCAATCCATCACGGAGACGCATCCGGACTCGATGGTGGTGGCTCTGCTGGTCGACGAACGACCCGAAGAGGTGACGGATTGGAAGCGATCGGTCAAGGCAGAGGTCTATGCCTCATCCAGTGACGAAACCTCAAAGACCCATGTCCGTGTCTCTGAAATTGTTCTTCAGAGATGTCAGCGCCTCCTGGAGGCCAAATGCGACGTCGTTCTTTTGATGGATTCCCTGACCCGTTTGGGTCGAGCCTACAACCTCGAAACTGCACACAGTGGTCGAACCCTTTCCGGGGGTGTCGACGCCAAGACTCTGGAAAAGCCGAAAGCGATCTTCGGTGCCGCCAGAAACGTGGAAGGTGGCGGAAGTCTGACCATCATCGCCACTGCATTGATTGAAACCGGCAGCCGCATGGACGAGGTGATTTTCGAAGAGTTCAAGGGTACCGGTAACATGGAATTGGTTTTGTCGAGAAAGCTCGCGGACCAACGAGTCTTCCCGGCAATTGATGTGACCCTTTCAGGAACTCGGAAAGAGGAGAAACTATACTCCCCTGAGGAAATCGACCAGATCTGGAAGTTGCGCCGAGTTTTGACCAGCGTCAATCCCATTGAGGGTATGGAGCTGTTGAGTCAGAGAGTCGGTGCTTTCCAGGATAACAAAGAGTTCCTGCACTCATTGGGTGGATAATGTCGGGCGGGTAAGGTCAGGAGGCTGTGGATTCCCGGCGAATCGTCCACGCTTCAGGAGCCGCCGGATTGAGCAGTCGCTCATCGATGAGATCGAAGTGAATTCCAAAACGGCCGATGGGCATTCTCGTTGTCTGTTGGTGAAGGTCTGAACCCCCACACTTTTCCAAACCGAATTTCTCCTGGAATTCCCGTGCCTGTCTTCGGTGTGGCGAGCGAAGGTTTTTGTAGAGTGATTCGATGCCATCGAGCCCGCATTTCATCAGCAGGTCACCATATTCATCGAGATGGTTCGATTGAGGGTGAGCCCAATAGTTCAAGCCCCCCATTTCATGGACCTGTGAGAAAGCGTCTTTCACTCGCAGGCGGGTTCGACGAAACGGGATTCTGCCAAGCCACTGGCGAAAGGCCTGATTGGGCGATGAGCAGAGCCCGCTTCTGACGAGGGCCCGGGCAACATGAGATCTGCAGGGCGTTGAGTCCCCCACCTCTGCTTCCAGGTCTTTCCACAGCAATCCCAGGCCCGATTCCCGCAATTTGTGGACTCCATTGAGGACGCGTTCACGGCGATCTTCCTCGAGGTCTCTGGACCAAGCGTGGATCTCTTCCGTCAACCCGCCCGGGAAATAGGCGAGCATGTGAAGGTCGTGGTCTCCTACCTGACAGGTCATTTCAATACCCGGGAGCAACTTGAGCTTCTCCGGGAGTGTCCAATTGCCTCGGTAGGCCCCCATGGTGTCATGGTCGCAAATGGAAATCAGGTCGAGCCCCTGGGCGGCATCGTCGAGGATCTGCTGCATCGAGTGGCGACCATCGCTGTGAATCGTGTGCACATGCAAGTCTGCCCTGCGTCGATCCCTGGAGGTAACAGTGGAGGGCAGGCTCATGTGGTCGAAAGAACTTTCAGGGAGCTCTGGATTCTTTCAATACAGCGGTCTTTACCAAGCACGCTGACCACTTCAAGGAGGTCTGGCGAATCCCTCCGTGACGTCAACGCAAATCGAAGGGGCATGAACAGGAATGGCTTTTTCCAGGCCCCCTTATCGAGGACGGAATCCAGGCAGGGGCCGATCGTATCGGGCGAAAATTCGTCGAGAGCCTGAAGGGCTTCGGCTGCAGCGGAAAGTGCAGCCATCGAGGTATCCCTGTCACTCTTCTTGGGGATCAGATCCTCAGCGGGTGGCGGAGCCGGTTGGCTGAAGAACCACGACGTCTTGTCTGTGAATTCCGAGAGCAGAGTCAATCGCTCAATCACCAGGGGCAGGATCTCAAGAGCTTGAGGCTGATCGACTCCATCAGGCAGGAAGTTTTCCGATTCAAGCCGTTGTGCCAACTCGGTCAGGGGCAGTTGGCGGATATGCATGCCGTTCAGCCAGTCGAGTTTGGTCATGTCAAAAATGGGAGCACCCGTAGAAAGGGATTCGACGCGGAAGTTGTCCTCAAAGGACTGCATGTCGAAGACTTCATTTTCATCATCAGGTGACCAGCCCATGAGGGCGAGGAAGTTGAGCAGTGCTTCGGGCAGGTAACCCTGTTGTCGGAACCAGTCAAGGCTGACGGGATTCTTGCGCTTGGAGATCTTGGACTTGTCGGCATTGCGCAACAGCGAAACGTGAAGGAAGCGCGGCAGGGGTTCACCGAGGGCGCTGTAGAGGATTACATGTTTCGGAGTGGAGATGAGCCATTCCTCAGCACGGATCACATCCGTGATACCAAAGGCAATGTCGTCGGCAACATTGGCGAGGTGGTAAGTGGGAAAGCCGTCCGATTTGATGAGGATCTGGTCGTCTATCTCGGAGTTGGCGACCCGGATCTCTCCACGCAGGGCGTCTTCGAAAACGGTCTCGCCAGTTGACGGGACTTTCAATCGGATCACATGAGTTTCAGCGGACTCGATTCTTGCCTGAGCTTCCTCTTTTTTGATCTCACGGCAGGCACCGTCATATCCCAGTCTTTCCTTGGCAGCCTTCTGCTGTTCTCGAAGATCTGCGATGCGCTCTTCTGTGCAAAAGCACGGGTAGGCGTCACCGGAATCGATCAGTTTATTGACGCATTGGCGATAGTGGTCGAGGCGTTCACTCTGGCGATAGGGTTGATGGGGTCCTCCGTCGTCCGGGCCTTCGTCCCAATCAAGCCCGAGCCAGCGCAATGCTGTGAAGATCTGGCCTTCGCTGGTGCCTTGATAGCGACTGCGATCGGTGTCGTCGATGCGGAGAATGAATTGTCCTCCACCCTGACGGGCGTGGGTTCGATTGAAGAGAGCCACATATGCAGTGCCCACATGGGGGTCTCCGGTCGGACTGGGAGCGATGCGGACCCGGGGGATTGAATGGGAACTCATGAATGATCTCCTCCGGGAGACAGGGGCTTTTGTTCGGCAAGAAGGGCCTGCACCCAGCGACCGAAATGATCCATTTCCAGATTCAGAAGGTCCCCCTCTTTTCTGTCAGAGAAGGCCGTGACTTCGAGAGTGTGCGGGATCAGAGCAATGGTGAACCGGTCCAATTCGCTGTCGACGACAGTCAGGCTGACGCCGTCCAGAGTGATCGACCCCTTGGGAACTGTTCGAACCATCGAGGAATCTTCCACTGAAACGGTCCAAATCACTTCTCCGTTGCCGGTGTCGATCCGCTCCAGAGTGCCGAGTGTATCGACGTGACCTGTGACGTAATGTCCCCCGAGCCTGTCCCCCACCCGCAGCGCTCTCTCAAGATGGACACCATCACCGGGGCTTCTTTGGCCAAGGCTCGTTTTTCGAAGGGTTTCGTGAATGACGTCGAAGGCCAGGGTTTCCCCCTCTTCGACCAGAGTCAGGCAGGCTCCATTGACGGCGATGCTCTCACCGCGAAGGAGGTCATTCCAGGGGGCCAGATCGCCAGTGATGGCAGAAACGGCCTGTTTCTCCAGATGAAGCCGGATACCCTCAGTGGAGGGCTCCAGAGCAGCAATTTTGTGTGTTCGTTCAACCAGACCTGTAAACAACGGGCCTCCTTCAGGAAAAATGCTACGGGAGAGGGTTGGAAATCGCCACCGATCCGCAGTTGAGGCAGCCTCTGGGGGGCAAAATTGGTGGAATATGCTTCTGTGGCCTTTCTTGACCACTGTAATGGGCAAGGCTATGATGCGGCCTTGGTTCCGGAAACGGAGCTCCCCATTTGATTTGAAATTCGCGCCAGCAGATCCGTTTTGAACCGAACTGTTTCGTGGATAATGTGAACTTGCGAGGTCGGAAGACTGTTTCCGGAGTTTCTCCTGATACGTTTTTCTGACAGCTTTGCGAACGGCCTGGAGGCCGTTCGGACACTTAAAATTATGACGAGATCATCTTGGCTGAGGTTGGATCCACGGTTGGATTCACGAATCGATTTCTTGCCGCGTCTCGGGGAGACGAAAGATGATCGCTGATTTGTCTTGGTTCGAGTGACGTGCTGACTGGAGATTCCACAGCGTGGGGCTGTCCGTTGATCCACTCAGGCCGAACTTGACCGGAAGGAACTGGAGAAGAGATGAGCGGGCTCGCCAAGTTTTTCGTGGTGATCAATCTCGTCCTGGCACTCTTTTTTCTCGGAGTGAGTGCGACCCTCTTTAAGACCCAGAAGAACTGGAAAGAGGTCGCTCAGGACGCGCAAAAGGAAATGGCTGACAATGTGACCAAGGCTGAAGCCATGAAGCGCCAGCTGAACGGCACGATCCTGCAGAAGCAGGCGAATGTCGACTCTCTCGAAAGAGAGAAAGAGCAGCTGGGCACCCAGGTGAACACTCTTCAAAACGAGAATGGTGACCTCCGCAAGGACAAAGCCAGTCTCGGAACCAAGATCAGCGATCTGGAATCCCGTATCGCTCAAAAGGACACCCATCTTCAGGACAAGGACAGCAACATTGCCCGTCTTGAAGAGGAGATCAGCAAGCTCAACGACGAAGCCCAGGATGCTGCCAATGCCAAAAAGGTTGCGGAAAGCCTGCGTAACCGCGCGCTTCTCGACAAAGAGCAGCTGAGCCAGGAGAATGAAGCCCTGAATAAGGAGTTGACCGCTCTGCGTGCCGACTTCGATGACCAGAAGCTTCTGATCTCCCGGATCGTGGACTCCGGAGTTCGCCTTCCCGACATCGGTGTCGCCACCGCTCCTCCCATCGACGGCATGGTTGTCGGAGTTGAAGAGGGTGTCGTGGTTCTTTCCGTGGGCAAGGACGATGGCGTGGAAGTCGGCTATGAGTTCACCATTTACGACGGAAATACCTTCATTGGTAAAGTCCAGGTGACCAAGGTTCTCGACGATATGGCCGGTTGCACGATTCTCTTTGAGGAGTCCGGTCGCAAGATCAGTGACGGCAACAAGGCCTCCACTCGTTTGACCAGCTGAAAAAGGGGGATCGTATGTATGACCAGCCGATCGTAGAGCGCAAGGATTCAAGCCCCCTGGGAACCAGTTTGCTGGGTGTGGCTGCATTCTGCTTGATTTTCGCTTCCGTTCTTCTTTGCAAGAGTCTCAAGGAGTTCTCTGTTGCAGGGGCTTCCCCCACCGAGAGTGCCAAGAAGTGGGAGCGTGAGTTGAACAGGACTCAGGATCGTGCGGACAAGCTGTTCGCTGACGTGGAGATGGACGAGTAGTTCCTCTTCATTTTCGGAATGATCAGTGGTGTGGTCCCGATTCGGGGCCGCACCATTTTTCTTGAGTGGATACTTTTACAGAGCCGGAATCCTGCTTAATATGTCTGGACTGCAGGATCCGCAGGGTGTCGACCCTGATTCCGGATCCGCATTCAGCCGCCCCGCTTTCTTTCTGGGGCGCGCTACAGGGGAATGACACATCTTTCAGGGATGTGAAAAGAGAAGAGGGAATGTGGTGTTACGCATCGCAAACAACATGCTGAACCGGATTGTGGGTAAATTTTCCACCGATCTCGGAATCGATTTGGGCACTGCCAACACACTTGTTTGCGTCAGTGGTCAGGGAGTGGTCGTCAGTGAACCATCGGTCGTTGCCGTCAAGGCTGGTACCAATCAGGTTCTTCTGGATGGCGAAGCCGTGGGCCGTGTCGCCAAGGAGATGCTTGGTCGTACACCCAATTCGATCGAAGCAATTCGCCCCCTTCAGGATGGAGTGATCGCTGATTTTGAAATCACCGAAGCGATGCTCAAATACTTCATCAATCGGGTGAATGAGAACTCGCTTTTCTTTAGCCCCCGAGTCGTGATTGCGGTTCCCAGTGGTATTACCGCTGTTGAAAAGAGAGCTGTTTACAACAGTGCAGAGCGCGCCGGTGCCCGCAAGGTCTACCTTGTCGAAGAGCCCAGGGCTGCAGGTCTCGGAGCGGGATTGCCGATTGAGGACCCGATCGCGAGCATGGTCGTCGACGTCGGAGGTGGTACGACCGAGATTGCGGTTCTTTCACTGAGTGACGTGGTGACCAGTGTGTCCTTGCGTGTTGCCGGTGACGACATGGACGACGCGATCGTCCAGTACATGAAGAAGAACTATAATATTCTCGTCGGGCCACTTACCGCCGAGCAGATCAAGATCAAGTTGGGTTCCGCTTTCGAGCTTGAGCAAGAGCTGGAAATGGAAGTCAAGGGACGTGACTTGATCGGTAATCTCCCTCGCTGTGCCAATGTCACCAGTGAAGAGATTCGCGAAGCCCTCGTTGATCCCTGCCAGCAGATCGTCAATGGCATCAAGGAGACGCTCGAGAAGACCGAGCCGGAACTTCATGCTGACCTCGTTGAGCAGGGCATCGTCCTCTGTGGAGGTGGTGTGTTGTTGAGGGGACTGGATGCACTGATTCGCAAGGAGACCGGATTGCCGGTTCGTGTTGCGGATGATCCCCTGACTTGCGTGGCCCAGGGGACCGCCATCTTCCTCGAAAGACTGGACGAATACGCCTCCGTTCTGGATTCCATCGAAGACGACCTGTAGAGCGTCAGTAGCGGAGTTCTGTGAAACCTCTCCAGTCGGCATATTGGGCAGTCGGGTGTTGGCTCGTGCTGACACTCGTCGCCTATGGTCTGGATCCACTCTTTCGGTCTGGTCGCCACAATTCCATGGAGAAACGGTATGTGGATCAGATCGTTCAGGACTTTGAAATCCAGAAGACTGAATCCTACGCCGCTCTTACACGGCAGCAGTTGATTGATCGCTGGTTGCCCCTGGCGAATAACTATGAACTGGTGCCCGCTTCCCTGACTCCTGTGACCGATCGTTCCCCCACCCGAAGTTCAGCGCTTTTGGATCGTGGAGTGGAAAGTGGACTGCGATCCGGATTGGGTGTTGTCAGTGAATCTGGAATTGTGGGCAGGATTGTTGATTCCGGAGATGGCTGGAGCCGCGTTCAGTTGGCGGACGACGCCGGATTTGTGACTCCTTTTGTCGACGAAGACGGATCCCGCGGGATTTTGAGTGGTTCCCTGTTTCCACAGGTCGCTCGTTTGAAAATGCGCCTCGATCCGATGACGTTTTCTCTGGATGAACGGCTTTTTACCGACGGATCGGGCGGGATATTTCCAGCGGGTGTCTACTTGGGTGCAGTGGTTGAACCGCGGACCCCGATTCAGAATTCGAAAATCCTTCTGCCGTTGACTCTGGGCCTTGCCCAAGAGGTCATCGTTTTTCTGCCCATTAAGACCGGTTCCTCCCGATGAAGCTGCCGGCACTGTTCCTGTTGTTGTTTCTTGCGCTACTGACTTCTGACGCCTACGGGTCCTTGTTGGGACCTGCTGTTCTGGTTGCGGATCCCGCCCTTGTTTTTCTGGCCTGGATCAGTCTCGCTGATCGCTGGCCGCGAATTCTCGCGGTCGTTTTTGGCCTATCCGTGTATCGGCTGACAGGGTCTGTCGCGACCCCTCTGGAGGTGATGGCTCCGTTGCTGGTGGTGGTTCTGGTGATTCGTGTCATTCGCATGGGGATTTCTCCCTTTGATCGTTGGCGGAGACTGGGGATCGTCACTCTGGCATTACTCACTGCCGGAAATCTGAGTCAGTGGCTGGTGGCATCTCATCTGAGCCGCGGATTTCAAGGGTTCTTTGCGGACGGCCTGCTGGCACTTATTGTAGCGGCAGTGCTGTTTCCCCTTTTGGATTTGACCCGTCCCTTGCTGAAAAGTGCACGCTATCCCCAATGATTGAGGGCCCAGAAAGGTAGCAGTTTGCAACGATCGCGCATTCTCTTTCTGGCTTTTGTTTTTCTGACCTTCGCAACCGTCATCGGATTGCGTCTTTATCGCCTGCAATATATCGAATGGCGCCAATATTCGGTAAAAGCGGCCACGATGCATCGCTCGGTCCTCTATTCTCCCGGACCTCGGGGAGAGATTTCTGATCGATATGGAGTAACCCTTGCCCGTTCCATACCTGAAATTCGAGTGACCTTTCTTCTGTCAGAGTTGGAACCGGTACGCTGGGTTGCCCGCAGGATCGAATCGATTCTGAGTTCTGCTCCCGATGGTCTGTACCCCTGGGATGAGGAAGCGTTCCATAACTCCCTGGAACAGGTTCGCTCCCGCTTTCGTATGCAGATTGCACAGGGATTGACACCTTTGGAGGTTCCGTGGCTGAAAAGAATCGATCCTGCCACGGGTGCAAGGATTGACCGAATCATACGACGCAGGCCCGAGAACTATCCAGGAGTACGGATTCAGAAGTCCGGTGATGGGATGACGCTCCTGCTCGATCCGATGAAATTATTCGCAGGAGAAATGGCAATTCGTCGTTTGGCCATGGAGGACCAGCGGTGGACTCCCGATGAGTTGTGGGAACGAGTTTCCAAGGCTTATGAGAAAGTTCAGGATAAACAAATTTCGATGGCGACCCGGGATTGGATGTTTCGCCGCAAGAGGCACTTGCTACTGACAGGTTTGAATCCGGATCTCGTCATTAAAATCACCCTGAACCCGGAAAAGTGGCCGGGGCTTTATCTGGAAGAAGTGCAAAACCGGGAACAACCACTTCAGCCTTTGTTGAGCAAGCTATTGGGACGTACGGGTGTGGTGACGAAGGAAAAAAAAGATCAGTGGGAAAAGAATGAGGAATTCATCATCGATCACCTTCGCCTGAAAGACCTTCGAACGATTCAGTCGCTTCGGAAAGTCGCCCACCACAGTGCTGATCAGGTAGGCCGGTCTGGGCTTGAGGGCTATTTGGAAGAGAGCTTGCGGGGAACTCCCGGTGCCCAGATTCGCACCGTGGATGCCCGTCGCCGCCCCATTGGTGGACCCGGTGAGTTGATCGAGGCGACCCGCGGTGAAAATGTTCAGTTGACGATCGATGCGGAACTCTCGCAGGCGGGGATTGAGTGGTTGAGAGACGCCTTTGAAGCCAACTTCATGAGTCAGGGGCTATCAGTCCCCGATTACAAGAGGGCTGCATTGGTAGTGCTGGATGTCAAGAGTGGCGAAGTCCTCGGGTTGTCTTCGCTGCCCCAGTTGGATCTAAATGTTTACAAGGACGCGGATCGATACCGGAAACTTTCACAAAACGATAATTATTTTTCAGACTTCTCGATCAGGCACTCCGTCGATCCTGGCTCGACATTCAAGCCGATCGTCGCCCTTATTGGATTCTCTGAAGGCGTGGTTCTTCCGGAAGACAAGATTTTATGTCAGGGAGTGTTCGATCCCAGTAACCCTGGAAGTAACACGTGTCGCAATCATCTTTATGGCGAAATTGGTATTGAGGAAGCCATCTCCAAATCCTGCAATGTCTACTTTAATGAAGTGGGTAACAGACTGGGACTTGAGCGACTGATTTCAGGGGGGCGACAGTTTGGATTGTGGGATCCTGTGCTATTGCCCCATCCCGGCAGTTCGGAATACCTTCCTTTTGAGGGACTCGGTGTCGAACCCACTAAAAACCCTGTTGGAAGTGCGATTGGTCGCGGTTTTGAATTGACCCCCCTGCAAATCGCCAATGCCGCACTCCTGATTGCCCGGCGGGGAGACCGAATTCCCCTTTCCATATTTATGGATCCGGAGGCTCCGGCGACAGAACGTTCCCTGAAGAGTCCTGAGTCACCCTTGAGGCTGCAAGCACGGCATTTCAACGTTGTGACCAAGGGAATGAAACAGGCGGCAATCAACGGAACTGCTCGCAAGAGTCGGCTGAAAAACTGGAATGCCGCTGTCAAAACGGGAACCGTCAAGTTCAAAAAAGCAAACAATCGTCACGCGTGGATGATGGGATTTGCTCCTGCCGAAGATCCGGAGATCGCTTTTGCGGTTGTGCTTCAACATCAGCCCGGATCCGGGGCTTCCACTGCACCGGTGATTGAACAATTGCTTGAGTGGCTTGAGGTTAACCGGGGAAGGCGTTTCGGGTCGTGATGGATCGTCAAAGAGTGATCAGTATTCTGTTTGGCGGTTGGGCGGGAGCAGCATTGCTGGTCCTGTTGACGGTACTACTGCTTTTGTTGATCGGGCTGGTATTTGTCCACAGTGCCGCAGACAACATGACTTCATCGTTTCCTGGGCCTTACACGCAGAGTCAGTTGAAAAAGGTCATTCTCGGTTTGGTAACAATGCTGGGGATCTCCTGCCTTTCTCCAAGAACCATTGAGAGGGTCGCCCCCATCTTTTTTGGGGCCACAGTGGCGTTGTTGGTTGGGCTGTTACTCTACAAAATGGCGGTCGGTGGCGTGGTTCGCTGGATTCGTTTGCCCGGATTCCAGTTTCAGCCATCGGAGATGGTGAAGATCTCCACTGTCCTGATGATGGCGACACTGCTGAGAGGTGGGCTGCGCCAATCCCGCTGGAAGCATGTCCTGTCGATTTTGGGTTGTGCGGCGATCCCCTTCCTGTTGATCGTTGCCCAGCCAGACGTGGGGACGGCGATGATTCTGGTGCCAACCGTGATTGCAATGGTCTGGGTTGCCCAGATGAGCAAGCGCAGGTTGTCCCTGTTGGCCTTGTGTACCATTTTCCTGGCGGGAGGAGCCTGGTATTCGCCTCTGGTCAAGTCGTATCACAAGGAGAGGATTCTGAGCTACGCCGGGTTTGAAGACGTGGAGCAGGTGGACCAGATCCTGGCCACATTTGTTCAGCAAAGCGAAACAGGGAACGAAGCAGGAAACGAGGCCGGAAACGAGGCCGGAAACGAAGCCGGAAACGAAGCCGGAAACGAAGCAGGAAACGAAGCAGGAAACGAAAAGCCTGAAGAAGTGCTGTCCGACG